>CAZZVH010000485.1:0-2700 GCA_964657365.1 uncultured Burkholderiaceae bacterium | reverse complement strand
GTCGTGTCTCCGGTCGCTCAGAACGAGAACTGCACGGCGATGCCGAGCGTGTTCAGGGTTCCGTGGGTGTCGTGCGCCTTGAAGCGCGTGATGTCGTCTTCCAGGGCCAGGCCGATGGCCGGCGTGATCTGCCAGACCAGGCTCGCTCCGGCAAGCGGCTGCGTGGTGGTCTTGCTCACGCTCCCCACGCTGCCATCGGCGTCGTCGAAGCGCGTGTGCACGCTGGCGACGCCGGCGCGGCCGACGAGGCTCCATGCCGGCGCGAAGGTCCAGCGGTAGCCGCCGGTGAGGCCGACGCCGTCGACCTTGAATCTGCCGCCGAAGGCCGCGCCGCCGGTAGCGATGTCGCCGCCATCGAAGCGGCCGGCCCCGAAACCCACGAGCTGCAGTTCCACGACGTCGCTCGGCCGCCACCCGGCGTAGAGCTTCCAGGAGCCGCTGCCGTGATCGCAGGGAAAGCCGTCGACGCAATCGACACGGCCGTTCGCAGCGCCGCCGCCGGCGCCGACGGTGAAGTCGGCGGCAGCGGCCGGCACGGCGGCGCAGGCGAGCAACAGCGTCGCCGCGGTCCACAGGCAGCGCGTGCGGCGCGGGGCGGTCGGGCGGGTTCGGGTCTGCATCGTTGGCTCCTCGGCCGCGCGACATCCGCATGGCTTCTGCAGTCAAAGACGGGAACGGCGACGAAAAGGGATCAGCCGCCCGTGTCGCGGTCCGTGCGGCGTCATGCCGCGACGAGTCTTCGCGCCGATTTCTCGCAGCCTTCATCGCGCCCGCACGGCGACGCGGAACAGTGGCGGCACCGCGGCGCTCGTGCCGCGTCCGACGCGCGACAGCGCGCGGCCACCGAGGGAGTTCCGTCATGCATCCGAGATTGAAGAGCCTGGTCGAATCGATCCGCCGTGTCTTCGCCCGACCGGCCGGCCTGCTGCAGGCCGCCGCGGGCAAGGCGACCGGCGTGCCGTCTCGCGCCGCGCGCGGCTTGGTCGACGCGCGGGTGCCGATCGCGATCACGGTGTTCGTGGTCGGGATCGGTTGGCTGCTCGTCGCGCATCCACCCGTCGCCGCCGTCGGCCGCGGCGAGATCGGCGTGCGCGTCAATCGCATCACCGGCGGCGTCGACGAGTGGCGCGAGGGCAGCGTCCTGGTCGTGCCCGGCCTGCAGCAGATGCGCGTCTTCCCGCTGCGCGACCAGACGTACCGCGCCGAGCAGATGAGCCGGGCCGACGGGCCGGCACCGTTGCAATCGGTCGAGGGCCTCTCGCTCGGCATCGACCTGCAGGTGCGCTACGCGCTCGACCCGGCCAAGGTGGCGGCGATCGCCAGGAGCCTGCCCGACGACATCGGCACCGAGATCGTCGCGCCCGAGGTCCAGGGCGTCGTCTACAAGATCATCGCCCACTACACGGTGCGCGAGATCTTCTCGACCAGGCGGGCGGAGATCCAGCAGGTCGTGGAGACCGAACTCAGGCCCCGCCTGGCGGCCGACGGCATCGTCCTGCGCAGCGCGCAGTTCGGCAAGGTCGACCTGCCGGCCGACTACAGGCGCGGCATGGAAGGCCTGCTCGCCGAGGAGCTCGCGACCGAGAAGATGACCTACACGCTCCAGCTGAAGGACAAGCAGGGCAAGGCCAGCGCACTCGACGCCGAGGCCGACAAGGCGCGCCGCGAGATCGCCGCCGAGGCGGCAGGGCGCGAGCAGATCATCGCCGCCAAGGCCCAGGAGGAAGCGATGAAGCACGTGCTGCCCTTCAAGCAGAAGCAGATCGAGCAGCACCAGCTCGAGGCCGAGGCCGAGAAGGTGACGCGCATCAAGGGCGCCGAGGGCAACGCGCAGGCGCGCCGCATCGAGGCGAGCGGCGAGGCCGACGCGCGGCAGAAGCTGGCCGATGCCGAGGCCTACCGGATGGACCGCGTCGGCCGCATCAACGCGGAGCAGATGGCGCGCGAGGGCGACCTGATCAGCCGCCACCCGCTGCTGATCCAGAAGACGCTGGCCGACAAGCTCTCCGACAAGATCCAGGTGATCATCGCGCCGCCGTCGGCCGATGGCGGCTTCATCGGCGCGTCGCTGCTCGGCGGGCACCGGCGCGACGTCGCGGCGACCGCGAGCGCGAGCGACGACGCCGTGGACGAGCATGCGGCCGGCAGCGGCGCGAAAGACGCGAAGGACGACCAGTGAGCGCCACCGGACGTGTCGTCGCGTCGGCCGCATTCGCCGCGGTCATGGTCGCCTGCCCGCTGTCGGCGCCTGCAGTGGCGGCGACTGTCGTCGCCACTGTCGCGGCGACGGCACCGGGGAGGGTCGTCGGCTTGCCATCCATGCCGGTGGCGCCCGCCACGCCATCGCTCGCGCCATCGCTCGTGATCGTCGTCCGCGACCAGACGCCCTTGCGCGCCGGCCCGCACGATGCCGCGCAGCAGCAGGCGCTTCTCTGGCAGGGCGAGGTGCTCGAAGTGCGCGGCCGCAAGCTCGATGCGCTGCAGGTCTGGGACCACCGGCGCGAGCGCGGCGGCTTCGTCGACGCGAGTCGCGTGCAGCGCCTGTCGCTGGAAGAGGCCGATGCGCCGCAGCTGCTCGCGGTGCTGCGCTTCGTCCGCGACACGCCCGGCAGCGAGGCGCTCGGCATCGGCCTGGCTGCCGCCTGGCTGAAGGCGGCGTCGCCGGCGGCCGTGCAGGGGCAGGGCGGCGTCGAGGCGTTC
>CAZZVH010000484.1:2246-2713 GCA_964657365.1 uncultured Burkholderiaceae bacterium | reverse complement strand
CGATCGGCACCAAAGTCTCGGGCGAGATCGGCTATCAGCACGGCGCGCCCGGGCCGGGCCGGCGCGCCGAACTCGATCAGGTCGACGTCGGGGGCCAGCCGGCCCACCTGCTGCGCCAGCGTGCCGGCCGGCCGCCAGAGGCTCGCCTGGTTGTGGCCCATGACGATCTTCGAGAGGTTGTGCTGCCGCGCGTGGGCGACGACGGCGGCGGCGACGCTCGCGCTCGGCAGCACCGCCGCGACGGCGCCGAGATCCTCGGCCAGCTTGACGGCGCCGAGGATGCGTTCGCGGCGCGCGTTGGGCAGACGCTGCAGCGCCGGCGTCTCGACGTAGACGACCTGCCACGAGACCGCGAGCTGGGTGGCCAGCAGCGCGGCGCTGCGCACGATGTGCTCGGCGTCGTCTCCCGGTCCGACGCAGCAGAGCAGCGAGGCTTCCGTCTTCCAGACCCGGCCGATCGCGCGATC
>CAZZVH010000484.1:0-2236 GCA_964657365.1 uncultured Burkholderiaceae bacterium | reverse complement strand
GCGCAGCGCGAGCTCGCGCAGCGCCATCAGGTTGCCTTTCCTGAAGAAATTCGCGGCGGCGCGCTCGGCCTGGACCTGGCCGTAGACCTTGCCCGCCTGCAGACGGCCGATCAGCTCGTCGGCCGGCGTGTCGACCAGCACCACTTCGTCGGCGCGATCGAAGAAGGTGTCGGGCAGCGTCTCCTGCACGCGCACGCCGGTGATGCCGCCGACGACGTCGTTGAGGCTCTCGAGGTGCTGCACGTTGAGCGTGGTCCAGACGTCGATGCCGGCGGCGATCAGCTCCTCGACGTCCTGCCAGCGCTTCGGATGGCGCGAGCCGGCGACGTTGGAATGCGCGAGCTCGTCGACCAGGATCAGGTCGGGATGCCTGGCGATGGCGGCATCGAGATCGAACTCGAGGAGCTCCGCCGTCCCGGCCGATGCCATCGACTTGCGCGGCATCACGTCGAGCCCCACCATCTGCGCCGCGGTCTCGGCGCGGCCGTGCGTCTCGACGATGCCGGCGAGCACGTCGATCCCTTCGGCGGCGGCGGCGCGCGCCGCGGCGAGCATCGCGTAGGTCTTGCCGACGCCCGCGGAGGAGCCGAAGTAGATGCGCAGCTTGCCGCGCGCCGCCCGGGCTTCGTCGTCGCGGATCCGTTCGATCAACGCATCGGGATCGGGGCGGGAGGCATCGATCATGTCGACATCGCGGTCACGGCGGATTCTAGGAGCGAGCCCGCCGGCGCCGGGCCGCGTCGCGCGCGCCCTGTCTTGAGAGCATCTTGACCGTCCGCGTTCGCTTCTTGTCGCCCTCTTGTCGACGCCGGCCCTAGATTGGAACCCTCGTCACCGACGCCCGCACGACCGCGGGCACGCGCATGAAGCCCGTCGCCATCTTCCAGCACGACCCCCTGCAACGCCCGGGTTACCTGCTGCAGTTCCTCGACGAGATCGGCATCCCGTCGCGGGTCATCCGGGTGCACCAGGGCGACGACGTGCCGCGTTCCGCGCGATTCTTCAGCGGCGTCGTCTTCCTGGGCAGCGATGCCAGCGTCAACGATCGCCTGCCGTGGATCGAGCGCGAGCAGCGACTCGTGGGCGATGCCCTCGCCTGCGACGTGCCGGTGCTCGGGCATTGCTTCGGCGCGCAGCTGCTCGCCAGGGCCCTCGGGGCGACGGTCCAGAAGAGCCCCTGGCCGAACATCGGCTGGGCACGCCTGCGCACGACGCCTGCGTCCCGCGGCCTGTTCGCGGAAGCCTCCCAGGTGCTCGCGTTCAACTGGCACTACGACACGTTCGCGATCCCGTCCGGGGCGAGCCGGATCCTGTTCGGCGAACACTGCCTGAACAAGGGATTCGTGGATGGCCGGAACCTCGCCTTCCAGAGTCACTTCGAGGTCACCGAAGAGATCGTGCGGGGCTGGTGCGCAGCGCACCGCGACGAGCTGTTGCGCGCGGCCGGGCCGGCCGTGCAATCGGAATCCGACATTCTCAGTGACATGCCGGAAAAACTCGCCGCCGTGCACAAGGCCGCCCGCTTCGCCTACGCGGCCTGGGCCGCGCCCATGGTCCGGCCGCCGCGTTCCTGCCATGTCCCGCCGTCGATCGGTCGTCGGCACACGGCTGGCACGGGTGCCGATCCGGATCACCGGGTTCGCGGCTGACGGCGTCGGATTCCCGGGTCCGCGGGCGGCGGCGCCTGCCATTGCGCAAACAGCCGCCACACGGCAGCCGCCTCGCACTCGATCTTCAGGGCCTCGCGCAGCGCACGGTCGGACAGCATCTCGGCGATCTCGCCGAGCGTCTCGAGGTGCCGCTGCGTCGCGGCCTCGGGCACGAACAGGAACACGAGCAGCGCGACAGGTTCGTCGTCCGGCCCGTCGAAAGGAATCGGCTCCCGCATGCGGACCACGGCCGCGACCGGATGCGTCAACGAGTCGATCCGCCCATGCGGAATGGCGACGCCGTGGCCCAGCGCCGTCGAACCGAGTCGCTCCCGGGCAAGCAGGTTCTCGCACACGGTCGTCATCGGAATCCCGTGATGACTTTCGAAGAGGCGCCCGGCGACCTCGAACAGCTGGCGCTTCGTCGTCGCGGCGACGTCGACGAGCACGTCGTCGACGTCGAGGATGGCGGCCAGGTGGTTCATGCCGGAAGACGCCGCCGTGCGATCGACGCGGAGAGTGCCTAGAGTGTCTTGCTGAACGTGACGATGGCGCGTGTGCTGTTGGCATCGTGATAGAAGCTCTTC
>CAZZVH010000483.1:0-2750 GCA_964657365.1 uncultured Burkholderiaceae bacterium | reverse complement strand
CGGCCGGCCTGTCGACCGGCCGACGACCGGGCCGCCGCGACGGCTGCGGCCGCGTCGGACGCCAGCTGGTGGAGATCGTGCGTGAACGCTCCCGTCGACGCGCCGGTGCCGCGCTTGTCGTGGACGAAGACGCCGACACCCTGGGCAGGCAGGAGCCGCTGCAGGGCATAGAGCTTCAAGGCGGACGCGTTTTCCGATCCATGCACGAGCACCACGATCGCAAACGGGCCGGGCCCGATCGGCAGCACGAGGCGGCCCGCCAGCTCGGCACCCCCGCTCGCGAACGGAATGTTCGTGGTGGCGAACTCGACCCGATCGCCCGTCGCGCCTGCAAAACGGATCGCGCCACGCATGCATCCGGACAGATCGACGACGTTCCCGTCGGGGCGCCCGGTCCAGCCCAGTGTGCTGGTCCATGTGCCGTCGGCGCGTTCGGAGAGCAGCCCCGAGGTGCCGTCCAGCCGCCGCCATCGGTAGTGGCCGTCGTCCAGCGGACCGATGTCGATGCCGGAGCCGTCGGCCAGCCGGTAGTAGCTGGCCGGACAGGAGATGGCGGCCGCGCTGCCCGCTGCGCACGCGGGAATGGCAAGCCCCGAAAGGGCCAGCATGACCAGAAACTTCAGCATGGCGAGTCGGGCCGCGGCATCCTAGGGACAACGATGATGTCCTAATCCCTGGTTGTTGACGGTCGTCAAGAGTTTTCCGGCCGATCCCGCCGACATTGAAAGCGTCAGCCAGACCGCGCAGCCGCCCTCGAGAGCGGCTTGCCCACCGCACCGCGGCCTGGCGACTTCTTCAATGCCTTCGAGACAAAGGACAGGCCGATGATCCAGCAATCCGTCGCCATTCCCGGCTCCGCCGCGGAGCGGTCCGCCAGCGTCGCGGCCAAGGGTGCGTCGCACCGCTGGATGCAGCTCTTCATGGGCGTGATCTGCATGGCGATGATCGCCAACCTGCAGTACGGCTGGACGCTGTTCGTCAAGCCGATGGAATCGCAGAACCACTGGGGCCTGTCGGCGATCCAGCTCGCCTTCACGATCTTCGTGATCGTCGAGACCTGGCTGGTCCCGGTCGAGGGCTGGCTGGTCGACAGGTTCGGGCCGCGCCCGGTGATCGCCGGCGGCGCCGTCCTCGCCGCGCTCGGCTGGGTCATCAATTCGTTCGCGACCACCATCCCCGAGCTCTACGGCGCCGCGATCATCTCCGGCCTCGGCGCGGGTTGCGTCTACGGCACCTGCGTGGGCAACGCCCTGAAGTGGTTCCCTGACAAGCGCGGCCTGGCCGCCGGCATCACTGCGGCCGGCTTCGGCGCCGGCGCCGCGCTGACGGTGATCCCGATCGCCAACATGATCCAGTCGTCGGGCTACCAGCAGACGTTCCTGTTCTTCGGCATCCTGCAGGGCATCGTCATCTTCGTGATCGCCCTGTTCATGGTGCGGCCGACGCCGCCGGCCGGCGTCGCCGTGCCGCCACGCATCGTCATGAGCAAGGTCGACTACACGACCGCGCAGATGGTGAAGACGCCGGTGTTCTGGCTCACCTACGTGCTGTTCGTCGCGGTCGCTGCCGGTGGCCTGCTGGCCACGGCGCAGATCGGCCCGATCGCCAACGACTACAAGCTGGCCAAGCTGCCGATGAGCTTCCTCGGCATGCTGACGCTGCCGCTGCTGACGCTCACGCTGTCGATCGACAACCTCGCCAACGGCTTCACCCGGCCGCTGTGCGGCTTCATCTCCGACCGGCTCGGCCGCGAGAACACGATGCTGATCGTCTTCATCGGCGAAGGGCTGGCACTCCTGGGCCTCATGCAGTACGGCCACGACCCGGTCGCCTTCATCACCTTCGCGGCGCTGATCTTCCTGTTCTGGGGCGAGATCTACTCGATCTTCCCCGCGCTGTGCGCCGACACCTTCGGCGTGAAGAACGCCGCCGCCAACGCCGGCACGCTCTACACCGCCAAGGGCACGGCCGCGCTGATCGTGCCGCTCGGCTCGTTCCTGTCCGTCAACGGCAACTGGGACCGCATCTTCATCGTCACCGCGGCGATCTCGATCGCCGCCGGCCTGGCCGCGAAGTTCATCCTGCAGCCGATGCGCGCGCGCAAGATCGCCGAGACGAACGCCAACCCGGCGAGCATCGCCTGACGGCCGGCGTCGATCCGGATCAGAACTTCCCGCTATGCATCAGCCGGCTCAGTGTCTCGGCCGAGAGGTTCAGGTAGGAGGCCAGCTCCTTCTGCGGAATGCGGTCGGCCAGCTGCGGCTGCTTGCGCAGGAAACGCTCGAGCCGCCCCGGCGCGTCGAGCAGGTGCAGCGTGATGGTGTGGGCCATGATCTCGCTCATGACGCTCATGACGTTGTACTCGAACACCTTCTTCGCCTCGGCGCGCCGGTCGATGAACCCGACCCACGCCTCGAGCGGCATGCGCGCCACGCGCGCCTTCGTCATGCAGACGATGCCGTAGGGCGTCGGCGTGCCGAGGCGCCAGGCCGCGTAGCTGGTCTCCATGTCGCTGCCGTCGGCGAAGCGCAGGATCATCTCCCGGCCTTCCTTGTTGGCGACGACGCGCTTCAGGATGCCGTCGAGGATGAAGTACTGCTCCATCTCGCGCACGCCCTGGTGCAGCAGCACGTCGCCCTTGTTGCCGTCGGTGATGGTCAGGTGCGGCTCGAGCTCGGCCCGGTCGTCGTCGCCGAGCCCCTGCAGGACGACGTTCTGCTTCAGCTGAAGCCTGATGACGTTCTGTTCAG
>CAZZVH010000482.1:0-2753 GCA_964657365.1 uncultured Burkholderiaceae bacterium | reverse complement strand
TCGAGTGCCGCGAAGACCGCGGGCCGGGCCCGCTGGAGCGATGCGTACTTGAGGCGCTGCGAGTGGACGATCGCCTTGAGATCGAACAGCGCCGTCTCGAACAGGGCGTTGATGATAACAAAGTCGAAATTCCTGGCCTTCGACACCTCGACCCGGGCGTTCGCCATGCGCCGGGCGATCACCGCCGGGTCGTCCTCGCCGCGCCGTTCCAGACGCGACTCGAGCTCGTGCCAGCTCGGCGGCAGGATGAAGATCAGGATCGCGTTCGGAAACAGCGTCTTGATCTGCAGGGCGCCCTGCCAGTCGATCTCCAGCAGCACGTCCTGGCCGCCGACGATCCGCTCCTCGATGGCGGCCCGGGAGGTGCCGTACATGTTGCCGTGCACCTCCGCCCACTCCACGAACTCGCCGTCGTCGACCATGCGGCGGAAGGTCGGCTGGTCGACGAAGTGGTACTCCCTGCCGTCCTGCTCCTGGCCGCGCGGCCGCCGCGTGGTGTGCGAGATCGAGACGACGAGGTGCGAATCGAGCTCGAGCAGTGCCTTGACCAGGCTCGACTTGCCGGTGCCGCTGGGCGCGGCGACGGTGAAGAGGTTGCCGGGGTAGTCCATGGGCGCGTTCGGATTGGCGCGCAGTTTACGTGCCGCGGCCGCCGCTACTCGATGTTGGCGACCTGTTCGCGCAACTGCTCGATCGCCACCTTCATGTCGACGGAGATGGTCGTCATCTCGATCGAGGGCGACTTGGAGCCGAGCGTGTTGGCCTCGCGGAGCAGCTCCTGGATCAGGAATTCCAGGCGCTTGCCGATCTCGCCGCCCTTTTCGATCAGGCGGCCGATCTCTTCCAGATGCGATCGCAGCCGCGCCAGCTCCTCGGCGACGTCGATGCGGATGGCGTAGGCGGCGACCTCGTTCAGCGCCCGCTCGGCGATCGCCTCCTTGCTCACGGCCGCGGCGCTGCCGGTCTTCTCGAGCGCCTCGTTCCAGCGGTCGAGGAAGCGCTGATGCAACCGGGCGACGGCTGCCGGCACCAGCGGCTCGGCGGCATCGGCGAGGCTGCGCAGATGGCCGACACGCTCGTTCAGCACGGCGGCCAGACGCTCGCCCTCGCGCGCCCGCGCCTTGGCCAGGCCGGCGATGCAGTGCTTGGCGGCTTCGAGCACCTGCGGCCCGGCGTCGTCCTGCCTGGCGCCGCTGCGGCACAGCTGCAGCACCTCGTGCACCGACAGCTCGCGCGCCTCCGGCACCACCTGTCGGACGCGGCGACCGATGTGGGCGATGTGCGCGAGCTGCGCTTCGTCGGGCTCGGCGACGGCGCTGGCCGACTCGGCCGAGCTGCTGATGCGCAGCTCGATCTTGCCGCGCTTGAACCGGGCCGTGACCAGCTCCCGCAGGGCCGGCTCGAGCGAGCGATAGTCGTCGGGGAGCTTGAGCGACAGGTCGAGAAAGCGGTTGTTCACCGAACGCATCTCGACACTGATGACGGGACCGGATCCGGCTAAGGTCGGGGCTGGATCGCCCGGTTCGTGCAATGCTGCCGCACTCGGTGAAACGGGGCTCGCCGAGGCATTGGCGTAGCCGGTCATGCTGTAAACTGCCACGCGCTTTTGCCCCCCGTTTCCCCATTATGTCAAAGCCCAAACCCGCCCCCTTGCCTTCAGGCACGGTGGTGGGCGGTTATCAGGTCATCAAGAAACTGGCGGCGGGCGGTTTCGGGGTCGTCTATCTCTGCGAAGACGCCGATCGCAAGCTCGTCGCGCTGAAGGAATACCTGCCTTCCTCGCTCGCCGAGCGCTCGCCGGGCGAGCTCACGCCGCGGGTCAAGCCCGAGAAGCAGCCGCTCTACCGGCTCGGCCTCAAGAGCTTCTTCGAAGAAGGCCGCTCGCTCGCGCAGATCTCCCATACCAGCGTGGTGTCGGTTCTCAATTTCTTCCGGGAAAACGAAACCGTCTACATGGTCATGAATTACCTGCAGGGCGATACCCTGCAGGATTTCATCGTCACCGCACGCGACCTGAAACGCGACAAGGTCTTCAGGGAATCGACGATTCGTTCGTTGTTCGACGAGATTCTTCGCGGCTTGCGGATCGTCCACCAGCACAAGATGCTGCACCTGGACATCAAGCCCGCGAACATCTTCATCACCAACGAGAACAAGGCCGTCCTGCTCGACTTCGGCGCCGCCCGCGAGGTGCTGAGCAAGGAAGGCAACTTCATCCGGCCGATGTACACGCCGGGCTTCGCCGCGCCCGAGATGTACCGCCGCGACGGCACGCTCGGCCCCTGGACCGACATCTACGCCATCGGCGCCTGCATCTACGCCTGCATGCAGGGCTACCCGCCGAACGACGCGCCGCAGCGCATCGAGAAAGACCGGCTGGCCCTTTCGCTCTCGCGCCTGCGCAACGTCTACAGCGACAACCTGATCGAGGTCACCGAGTGGTGCATGTCGCTCGACCCGCTGTCGCGGCCGCAGAGCGTGTTCGCGCTGCAGAAGGAACTGTCGCGCGAGACCGAGCGCCAGTACACCAAGCTCAGCTTCAGCGAACGCCTGAAGCTCCAGCTCGAAAACCTCACGACCAGCAAAGCGTGAACATGACGCCCCCACGCTCGCTTCGCTCACTGCCCCCCGAGGGGGCGCAGGCCCGCCTTGGGGCGGCCCGGCGGCTGGCCTGATGCGTTTCTCCGTCTACCAGGTGAGCCGCAAGGGCGGCCGCGAGAAGAACGAAGACCGCATGGGCTATTGCTACACGC
>CAZZVH010000481.1:0-2759 GCA_964657365.1 uncultured Burkholderiaceae bacterium | reverse complement strand
CGTCGGCCGCTGCCGGCGCGCTCCGCGACGTCGACAGTGACGCCATCGCCGTCCTGCGCGATCGCTTCCACTGTCGAGCCGAGGAGCATCTCGACCGACGGCAGCTCCGCGACCCGCCGGCGCAGCACGCCCTCGGTCGCGTACTGCGGCAGGCGCTCGTTGGCCTGGAAGTAGTACGGCCGCACGAGCTCGCGCTGCAGCCAGTCGTAGTGATGCGGTCCGAGCAGGGTGCCATATGCCGTGAGCCCGCCGATGCCGTATTCCGGCGGGATCGTGCGCGCCGCGCGCAGCGCCGGTTCGGCGCCCCAGAAGTGGAAGTGCTCGAGCGTGCGCTGCGTCAGGTTCTGGCCCTTGGGGACCGGTTGCGGCTGCACGTGTCGCTCGATCACCGCGCAGCGGATGCCGCGCTGCCCCAGCTCGATCGCCAGGCCGAGGCCGACGGGCCCGCCGCCCGCGATCAGGACGTCTGCATCGTTGATATCCGTCACGACGCGAGCCTACAGGATCGGATCGGCAGCGGCCTGTTCCCGGCCGCGGAAGTGGCAGGCCACCTGATGCCCGTCGCCGCTGTCCCTCAACACCGGCGATTCCGTGCTGCACTTCGGAAACTGCGCGATCGGGCAGCGCGTATGGAAGTGGCATCCCGTCGGCGGCCGGATCGGGCTGGGCACGTCGCCCTGCAGCGGGATGCGCTTGCGCTTGACCGTCGGATCCGGGATCGGCACGGCCGAGAGCAGCGCTTCGGTGTAGGGGTGCAACGGCTGTGTGTAGAGCTTCCTGGCCGGCGCGATCTCGACGATGCGGCCGAGATACATCACCGCCACGCGCGTGCTGATGTGCTCGACCACCGAGAGATCGTGGGCGATGAAGATGTAGGTCAGGCCGAGCCTGGACTGCAGGTCCTCGAGCAGGTTGATCACCTGGGCCTGGATCGAGACGTCGAGCGCGGAGACGGCCTCGTCGCAGACGATCAGCTTCGGGCTCACCGCCAGCGCGCGGGCGATGCCGATGCGCTGGCGCTGGCCGCCCGAGAACTCGTGCGGATAGCGGCGCATGTGGTCGGCGTTCAGGCCCACCGTCTCGAGCAGCTCGACGACGCGCGCCTCGTAGGCCCGGCGCGTCGGCGCCAGCCGGTGGATGGTCAAGGCCTCGCCGACGATCGCGCCCACGGTCATGCGCGGGTTCAGCGACGCGTACGGATCCTGGAAGATGATCTGCATGTCTCGGGCGAGGGCGCGCAACTGGCGCTTGTCGGCGCGCGTGACGTCGTGGCCGTCGAACCAGACGTGGCCCGAGGTCGGCTCCACGAGGCGCAGGATGCAGCGCCCCGTCGTGCTCTTGCCGCAGCCCGATTCGCCGACGACGCCGAGCGTCTCGCCTGCCATCAGCTCGAAGCTCACGCCGTCGACCGCATGCACGCTCTCGACCTCGCGGTTCAGCCAGCCGCCGCGGATCGGGAAGCGCTTGACCATGTCGAGCACGCGGAGCAGCGGCACGCTCATGACACGGCTTCCGGAAAGACGTCGAAGATGCAGCGCACCTTGTGGCCGGGCACCGGCTCGCGCAAGGCAGGCGTCGCGACCATGCAGTCGGCCACCGCGTACTTGCAGCGGGGCGCGAACCGGCAGCCCACCGGCGGGTCGATCAGCTTCGGCACCGTGCCGGGAATCTGCTCCAGCCTGACCTTGTGGAGCGCGGCGGTGTCGATGCGCGGAATCGAGCGGATCAACCCCTGCGTGTAGGGATGGCGCGGGTTGGCGAACAGCGACTCCACGCTCGCTTCCTCGACCACCATGCCCGCATACATCACGACGACGCGCTGCGCCACCTCGGCCACCACGCCCATCGCGTGCGTGATCAGCATGATCGCCATGCCGAGCCGCTGCTTGAGCTCGGCGAGCAGGTCGAGGATCTGCGCCTGGATGGTCACGTCGAGCGCGGTCGTCGGCTCGTCGGCGATCAGCAGCTGCGGGTTGCAGGCCAGCGCGATGGCGATCATCACGCGCTGCCGCATGCCGCCCGAGAACTGGTGCGGGTAGTCGTCGACGCGCCGCTGCGGCGTCGGGATGCGCACCAGCTCCAGCATCTCGACGGCCCGCGCCAGCGCTGCCTTGCGGCCCAGCCCTTCGTGCAGCCGCAGCGATTCGGCGATCTGCTCGCCGACGCTGTAGACCGGGTTCAGCGAGGTCATCGGCTCCTGGAAGACGATGGCGATCTCCTTGGCCCGCACGCGCCGCATCTCGTCGTTCGTCGCCGTCACGAGGTCGCGTCCCTGCCACAGCACCTGCCCGCCGACGATGCGCCCCGGCGGCATCGGCAGCAGCTTGAGCACCGTCATCGCCGTCACCGTCTTGCCGCAGCCCGATTCGCCCACCACGCACACGGTCTCGCCCCGGTCGATCGCGATGTCGACGCCGTCGACGGCATGCAGCCAGCCGTCGTCGGTCTTGAAGTGGGTCTTGAGGCCCTTGATCTCGAGGAGCGCCATGTCTACGGGCGCTCCGTCGTGATCAGCGCATCGACGTGCAGCGCGGCTTGCCGAGTCGGAGCGACGCGGCAGGCGGCACCCGGCCGGGGCTCAGACGGGAGCGGTCGACGCTGCGCGTCGACTGCACTGCGCTGCTCGGTCCGGGGGCGTGCCGCATCACTCGCTTCGTTCCCTTCGGTCACTGCGCTCAGACAGATGCGGCAAGTCAGATGTGGAAGCACGCGCTGCGCGCGCGCCGCCCCCGGCCCTCCGCTGCTCGTCGCTCCCCACA
>CAZZVH010000480.1:0-2798 GCA_964657365.1 uncultured Burkholderiaceae bacterium | reverse complement strand
ATCGGCGCGGCCAGAACGGCCGGCAGGTAGTACGACGAGGCCCAGGCGAGCGTCTGCGCGACCCCGAGAGCGGTCACGGTGCGGGCGCGTCGGCCGATCGTCGTCGCCGGATCACGACGCCGACGGTCATACCGGCGTCGGCAGACCGTTCTTCGGTGTCGTCGCTCTGGCGCTCGTTGCGCAACAGGCCGATGGCGATGCCGGATCGGCGCGGCGCGGCCCGCTGAAGAGAGGAATCGTCGCCAAGGTGTGGAAGTGCTCCCAGGCGACGCCCTGCGGATCGGTCAGCCAGTGCTTCTCGCTGCGCGCGTAGCAGCAGTTCGCTTCTCCTTCGTCGAGCAGGCTCATGTCGGCAGCGCGGGCACGCTCCTTCAGTTCGGCGAGCTCGTCGGCGGTGTCGGCCTGAATGCCGAGGTGATCGACTCCGGGCTTTCCGCCACGGGTGGAAATCGCGAAGTTGACGCGCGGGTCATCGATCATCCATTTGGCGTAGTCAGGCTCGAGACGCGCCGGCTCGGCTGCGAACATCTTCGAATAGAAGGCGACGCTGGCCGGAAGGTCGTCGACATGGACGTGGACGTGGAATCGTTTCATGGGCGGCTTTCCTTTCAGGGGCAGTGGGCAGGGGTGGGCGATGGCGAAGCGATGCAGGACGGGCCACGACAGCAGTTCTCGGTGAGGTACGCGAGCACTGCGTTCATGTGGTCGTATGCCGCGCGATAGACGATGTGGCGGCTGACCCTCTCCTGCGTCACCAGGCCTGCGTGCGTCAGCTCCTTCAGGTGGAACGAGAGCGTGTTCGGCGGAATGTCCAGTGCCTCGGCCATCGTGCCGGGCGTGAGCCCTGCGCTCCCGGTGACGACGAGCGCACGGAAGACCTGCAGCCTCACCGGTTGCGCAAGGGCCGCCAGGGATGTCACGACATCGTTCGAATCCATTGTTCCATATTAGTCGATATATCGAATCGTTGCAACTGTTCAGCGTGGGGGATGACGGTTCCACGATGCCGGCCGGAAAGCACCGGGTGCTACAGTTTCCCGGTGTCAGGACTCCGAAGCCGCCTCCGGTCGCTCGTCTGGATCGCCCTCGTGGCGATGTCGGCTCTGGCGTTCGGGCCGTCGGTCTCGCGCGCCCTCGGCGTCGAGGTCGGGGCGTCGGGTGCCATGCATGCGCATTGCATGGAGATGGCGTCGCCCGCGGGCATGGCAGCGTCGATGTCCGTCGCCCAAGGCGGGGCGCAGCCCGATGGTCCCGCGCCGCATCGGCCTGCACCGAATCTGCTCGACTGTTGCGCCCTCTGCGCGATCGCCGCGACGCCGATGGCGATCCTGTCGTTCGACATGCCGCCCTGGCAAGCGGTCGAGGTCACCGCGTTCGTTCCGGCCGGCGCCCCGCGCGCCAGGCCGCACCAGCGGGCGACGTGGCCCAGCGCCGCGCCACGCGGGCCGCCGTCCCCGGCCTGACAGCGCCAGCGGATCCAGCCGCCCTTGGGGCGCCACGGATCCGGTTTCGTTCCCGAACGACCCGTGCCGAGCCGAGGCCCGCGCACGGCTGCCGTTCCATCCCGTTCAGGACACATGATGATCTCGCCTTCGACACGCGCCGCCCGCGCCGCGCTATGCGTCGCCTTCGCCGGCGCGCCCCTCTCCGCGCTCGCCTGCGCCACCTGCGGATGTTCGCTCTCGACCGATGCCGCGATGGGCTACTCGACAGACACCGGCTGGCGCTTCAGCCTGCAATACGACTTCCTCAACCAGAACCAGCTGCGCGTCGGCGGCCATGCGGTCTCCACCGCCGGAGTGGCCGCCATCAACGACGCCGGCGGCGACCAGGAGGTCGAGCACGAGACGATCAACCGCTACACCACGCTCGGCCTGGCCTATTCGCCGAGCGACGCGTGGAACCTGCGCCTGCTTGTTCCCTACGTCGATCGCAGCCACTCGACCTACGGCGCTGCGTCGAATCCGGTCTCGGCGGACGACCTCAGCGGCTCCACCCTGAAAGGTCTCGGCGACCTGCGATTCATCGCCAGCTACCAGGGCTTCCTCGAGGGCCGGAATCTCGGCCTGCAGCTCGGCGTGAAGCTGCCGACAGGTCGCTACGGCGGCCCGGGCGCCGATGGCGTGTCGGTGGTCGGCCGCCACCCCACGGCGTTCAGCTCCGGGCCGATCGCGCAGAACCCGTCGCCCGGCAATCTGGTCGACACGAGCCTCCAGCCGGGCAACGGCAGCACCGATGCGATCGTCGGCATGTACTACCACCACGCCGTCGCCGACGATCTCGACGGGTTCGTCAACGGGCAGTTCCAGGCCGCGGTCTCGCACCGGCTCGACCAGGCCGGACAGGACTTCCGCCCGGGCAACACGGCAACCGTGAGCGTCGGCCTGCGGTACGAGGCCGATCCAGCGCTGGTGCCGCAACTGCAGCTCAACGTCTTTCGCAAGCGCCGGGACCAGGGCGCCCTGGCGGACAACCCGGACAGCGCCGGCACCGTGGCCTACCTGAGCCCGGGCCTCACCGTCAGCGTGATGCAGAACCTGCAGGCCTTCGGCTTCGTCCAGCTGCCGGTCTACAGCCGCCTCGACGGCTATCAGCTGGCGCCGCGATGGACCGCGTCGGTGGGGCTCAGCTACGCGTACTGAAGCGATCCCCCACCGGTGCGGGTGGCGGGGCCGACCGTCGAACGGCTTGGCCACGCGTTTCACAACGATTCAGGTCGGTTTCATGCAGGCAAAGGACGGCAAGGGGGTGCCCCGGACACAGTAGCGACATCGACAACGCAACACCAACCGACGCCG
>CAZZVH010000479.1:0-2812 GCA_964657365.1 uncultured Burkholderiaceae bacterium | reverse complement strand
CGTGGTCGACGCCGCCGGCGATGCCGACGCTGAGGTCGGCGGCCGAGGCCGGCGCGGCGAAGCACGCGGCGAGGGCAAGAAACGAAGCGACGGGCGCAACTGGCGCGCGGGCGGCGCGCGGGGGCGGGCGATGAGAGATGTCCATGGCGACTCCGGATCCGGCCGCCGATTGCAGCCCTTGTCTTGCGGGACGCGAAAGCGCGCCGCAAGCTGCCATCCAGGACGAAATATGTTCAGGCGGCGTGCCGCAACGACGCTCGCTCCGATTGGAGTGCGGCGAGGATCTCGCCGTCGACCTGGCCGCCGCTCCAGGCGGCGAACGCCCTGTCGAACTGCTGCTCCGCCAGTGCGGCATCCTGCCCGGCAACGCTGCACCGCGCTGCTTCGCCCCACATGAGGCCGGCCTCGAGACGGGCGCATGCGGCATCGCCGGCGGCAGCCAGGCCGAGCTGGGCGGCGGCGCGAGCGTCGTCGATCGATCCCGAGAGACGATGCGCAGCGGCCTCGGCGCGCAGCAGGCGAACGCGCATCGTCGCCTGGACGGCGGCGCCGGCGGCGAGAAGGCGCTGCGACCGGGCCAGCACCTGCGCCAGGTTGCCGGCGGCCAGGTCGCCCAGCACGCGTGCGGCTTCGCGACGCGTCGTCATCATCGATGCCTCGCTGCGGCCGCTCACCCAGCGATCCGCCCGGTCGATGTGCGCGAGCGCCTCGGCGCCGTCGCCCTGGAGCGCGGCGACGATGCCGCGGTTGACGGCCAGCGAGACGGCTTCGTCGGAGACGCTGAGGCCGTGGCGCTGGTGCATCGCATCCGCCTGCGCCAGGAACGCCGCGGATTCGCCCAGGCGGCCGCATTCCATCAAGGCGGTCGCCAGGTTGGTCGTCACCATGCGCACGCGTTCGGTGTCGCCGTCGTCGAGCAGGCGCTGCTCGCGCAGGACATCGCGCAGGATCGTCACCGCGTCGCGTGGCCGGCCGTTGCGCGCCAGGGCATCGGCGTAGCCGCGCTCGACCCAGACCAGCAGCTGATGCGGGCGCGTCGCGCCGAATGCCTCGCGGGCGAGCTTCAGCGCCGGTTCGATCGACTGCAACGCAGCGACGTCGTGGCCGAAATGCCGGTAGGTGTTGGACAACGCGCTGCGCGTCGTCAGCGCCACGTCGCTCGACTCGCCCAGGTTGGCGTTGGCCACGTCGAGCGCCTCGTTCAACGCCGCCATGGCCTCGGTCTCGCGGCCGCGCTTGGTGTGCACGAAGGCGCTGCTGCGCAGGGCGGCCACCAGCAGGGCGGGCTCGGGCGGCTGGGCGGCGCGCGTGTCGCGCACGAGCGCCGGCAGCATCGGCTCGGAGAGCAGGAGCTCGCCACAGGTGTTGGCGGCTTCGGCCAGGCGCCACCGCGTCTGCAGGGTGAGGTGGTGCATCGGCCCGAGCGCCCGGATGCACAGGTCGACGGCGCGGGGCAGCCATTGCAGCCCGGCCTGCACCTCGCCGAGCTCGTTCAGGCTGGCGCCGATCAATGCCCCGAGCTCGGCCGCCACTTCCGGCTGGGCCGCGAGATCGATCTCGACGCGTTGCGACGCCGCCTGCAGCAAGCCGAGCGCCGTGACCGGGCCGCCCTGCCCGGACCGCGGCACGGCCTGCGTGAAGATCGAGGCGACGAAGCCCTTGACCTGCTCGGCGCGGTCGAGCGCCGCCTTGGCACGGCGCGTTTCCTCGAGGGCCCGGTTGCGTTGCCACAGCGCGACCGTCGCGCCGATCGCGAGCGCGCCGACGACGAGCACCTGCGCATAGGCGCCGCCGAGCGCCGCGACCAGCGCGGCCACGACGATCGACGACTCGAGCTTGTGGCGGCGGATCCACCGCTCGGCGCGGTACCAGCGCGAATCGGGACGGGCCTGCACCGGCTCGCCGCGAAGGTGGCGCTCGAGATCGTCGGCGAAGGCGTCGATGGTCGCGTAGCGCGCATCCGGCGCTTTCGCCATGGCCCGGGCGACGATGGCGTCGAGATCGCCGCGCAGCTGCCTCGCCGCGGCCGGATCGAGCGCGACCGCGCTCGGCCGCGGCGGGTCGACGTCGGTGATGGCCTGCGCCAGCGAGGCGGTCCCCAGCCCCTTCTTCAGGCGGTAAGGCCGGCCGCCGGCCAGCAGCTCGAACAGCACCACGCCGAGGGAATAGACGTCGGACGCCGTGCCGATCTCGTCGCCGCGGATCTGTTCCGGGGAGGCGTAGTCGGGCGTCAGGGCGCGGCCCGAGGCCTGGGTCTGCTGGGCCGCGTCGGCCAGGCTCGAATCGAGCATCCTGGCGATGCCGAAATCGAGCAGATGGGCATGCCCTTCGGCGTCGACCAGGATGTTCGAGGGCTTCAGGTCGCGGTGCACGACCAGCCGGGCATGCGCGTGCGCCACCGCCCGGGCCACCTCGACCACCAGCGCGACGCGGGTGCGCACGTTCAGCGCCTGCGCGGTCGCGTAGGCGTCGATCGGCACGCCGTCCACGTATTCCAGCGCCAGGTACGGGCGGCCGTCGGCGGCGATGCCGGCGTCGTAGAGCCGGGCGATGCTCGGATGCGTCAGCGCGGCGAGGATGTTCCGCTCGCGCGACATCCGGTCGGCGAACGAGGCGACGCCCCAGGTCTGGTGCGGCAGCTTCAACGCGACACGCCGATCGAGCAGGCCGTCGCTGCGGTCGGCGAGCCAGACGCTCGCCATGCCGCCTGCACCGATCTGGCGCAGCAAGCGGTACGGCCCGACGACCGTCTGCGTCTCGGTGGGTTCCGGCCCGGTGCCCGGCGCGCCGGGCGGCGTGCCCAGCTCGAGGG
>CAZZVH010000478.1:0-2821 GCA_964657365.1 uncultured Burkholderiaceae bacterium | reverse complement strand
TCATCGGCGAGGGTGGCAAGGTCACGGCGCTGAAGGCGGTGCGGGTGGAGTGGCAAGGCGGCAAGATGGTCGAGGTGCCGGGCTCCGAGCAGATCATTCCGGCCGGCCTGGTGCTGCTGGCGATGGGTTTCGTGAGCCCGGTGGCGAGCGCGCTCGAAGCGTTCGGTGTCGAACGCGACGGGCGGGGCAACGCCAAGGCGCACGTCGATGCCGTCGGCGGCTACGCCACGAGCGCGCCGAAGGTCTTCGCTGCCGGCGACATGCGGCGCGGCCAGTCGCTGGTCGTCTGGGCGATCCGCGAGGGCCGTCAGGCCGCGCACGCCGTCGACGCCTTCCTGATGGGCGACAGCGCCCTGCCGCGTTGACTGCCGCTGCCGAGATCCAGCCGGGCGTGTCCGGCGTCGGCCCGAAGAGCGAGTCGATGGTCGAGATCGACCACGTCGTCTTCGGCTACGAGGGCGGGCGGACGATCCTCAACGACGTGTCGCTGAACTTCCAGCGCGGCAAGGTCACCGCCATCATGGGCGGCTCCGGTTGCGGCAAGACCACGCTGCTGCGCCTGATCGGCGGCGTCTACCCGGTGGGTCGCGGCGAGGTGCGGTTCGATGCCCAGGTGGTCGACGCGCGCAACGCACAGCAGCTCTTCGTGATGCGCCGGCGGCTCGGCATGCTGTTCCAGTTCGGCGCGCTCTTCACCGATCTCTCCGTGTTCGAGAATGTCGCGTTTCCGTTGCGAGAGCACACCGATCTCGACGAGACGATGATCCGGGACATCGTCCTGATGAAGCTCAACGCCGTCGGCTTGCGCGGTGCGGCGAAGCTCCGCATCGCCGAGATTTCCGGCGGCATGGCGCGTCGCGTCGCGCTGGCCCGGGCGATCGCGCTCGATCCGGAACTCCTCATGTACGACGAACCCTTCGCGGGCCTCGACCCGATCTCGATGGCCGTGACGGCCAACCTGATCCGCACCCTCAACGACACCACCGGAGCGACCTCGATCCTGGTCTCGCACGACGTGGAGGAGTGCTTCTCGATCTGCGACTATGCTTACCTGATGTCATCGCAGGGCAAGGTCGTGGCGCACGGAAAACCGGATCAGCTGGCCGCATCGGAAGACCCGGAAGTGCGCCAGTTCATTCGCGGCGAACCCGACGGGCCGGTGCGCTTCCACTATCCCGCGCCGCCGCTGGCCGAAGATTTCGGAGTTCGCGCGTGACCGCGGCGCCCACGGCCTGCGCTTCGGTGTCGAAGCGCGAGGGGATGCTGCGTTGACTCTCCTCGTCGGTCGTCTCGGCCGTGCCGCGATCGAGTTGCTGCGCATCCTCGGGCACCACGCCACCTTCTTCGTCGCCCTGCTGCGTGCCTGCCCGGCAGCGCTGCGCCGGCCGTACCTGGTGGTCGCCCAGATCTATGCGATCGGCAACCTGTCGCTCGTCATCATCGTCGCGTCCGGGCTCGCCGTCGGCTTCGTGCTCGCGCTGCAGATGTACTACGCGCTGTCCGTCTACGGCGCCTCCGAATCCCTGGGCCTCATCGTCAATCTTTCGCTCACGCGCGAGCTGGGGCCGGTCGTCACGGCGCTCCTGTTCGCGGGCCGCGCCGGCACGTCGCTCACGGCGGAAATCGGCCTGATGAAGGCCGGCGAGCAGCTCGCCGCCATGGACATGATGGCCATCGATCCGAAGAGCCGGGTCCTGGCCCCGCGGTTCATCGGCGGCATCATCTCTATGCCGATCCTGGCGGTCCTGTTCTCGGCGGTCGGCATCCTGGGCGCCTACGTGGTCGCGGTGCTGCTGATCGGCGTCGATTCCGGCAACTTCTGGTCGATCATGCAGTCCGGCGTCGACGTGCGGCGCGACGTCGGCAACGGCATCATCAAGAGCATCGCCTTCGGCTTCATCTGCACCTTCGTCGCGCTCTACCAGGGCTACGAGGCCGAACCGACGCCGGAAGGCGTCGCCCACGGGACGACGAGGACCGTCGTCATCGCGTCGCTCGGCGTGCTGATCACGGACTTCGTGCTCACCGCGCTGATGTTCTCCACGCCCTGACCGGGGCTCCGATAGCATCGCGTCAGGCAGGAACTACAACGATGGAAAAGAAAAGCATTGAGGTCTTCGTCGGCATCTTCGTCCTCCTGGGCATGATCGGCGTCGTCTTCCTGGCCCTGAAGGCCGCGAATCTGGGCACCTTCAGCTCCAGCGACACCTACGCGCTGACCGCCAAGTTCGACAACATCGGCGGCCTGAAGGTGAGGGCGCCGATCCGTAGCGCCGGCGTGACCGTGGGCCGGGTCGTCTCGATCACGCTCGACCCCAAGACCTACCAGGGCGTGGTCCACCTCGATGTCGAGCGCAACGTCCAGTTCCCGACCGATTCGTCGGCACGCATCCTCACGTCCGGGCTGCTCGGCGACCAGTACATCGGCATCGAAGCGGGCGGGGCCGAAAAGATGTTCCAGGGCGGGGACACGATCCAGCAGACACAATCGGCCATCGTGCTCGAAAGTCTCATCAGCCAGTTCCTCTTCAGCAAGGCCGCCGATGCCGGCAGCACGGGTCCGGCGGCAGCAGCGAGCGGAGCGAAGAAGTGATCCGCCACCTGCGCCCTTCGCTCGGCCTGGCGTTGGCCGCCATGGTCATGCTGGCCGGCTGCGGCACCATCGACCAGGCGCGCGGCGGCCCGGGGCAGCGGCTCGACCCCTGGGAGAAGTGGAACCGCAAGGTCTTCAACTTCAACGACGATGTCGATCGCACCGTGCTGAAGCCGGTCGCGACCGCCTACACCAACGTCGTGCCGCAGCCGCTCCGGCGCGGCGTCA
>CAZZVH010000477.1:0-2822 GCA_964657365.1 uncultured Burkholderiaceae bacterium | reverse complement strand
GGTCCCGCTGCACCGACTTACGAACGCTGGACGCGCACGGGCCCGGTGCGCCGGACCACTGCCTGGCTGCTGAAGGCGCCGGTCCATCGACTCGCACGGGCCCAGGCCGCCTATTTGCGCGGGCACGGCACGCGTCTGCTCGACGGCGAAACTTCCACCGGGCGCGCCCGTGCGACAGGATGAGCGCGACGATGGCCCTCGACGACGACGCGGCGCCGGCAGAAGACGTGGCCGTGCCGCTCGGCGCCGCCATCGTGGTCGTCGTCATCGGCCGCAACGAGGGCGAGCGCCTGCGGCGTTGCCTGGCATCGGTGCTGTCGTCCGGGGCGTCGGTGGTGTATGTCGACTCCGGCTCGACCGATGGCTCCGTGGCCGCGGCGAAAGAGCTCGGTGCCGACGTCGTCGCGCTCGACCTGTCGGTCCCCTTCACGGCGGCGCGGGCCCGCAACGCCGGCTTCCAGCGCGCGCGTGCCATCGCGCCGTCGGCGCGACGCGTCCAGTTCGTCGATGGCGACTGCGAGGTCGCGGCCGGATGGCTGGGCCGTGCAAGCACGTTTCTGGAACAACGTCCCGACGTCGCCGTGGTCTGTGGCCGGCGCCGCGAGCGCCATCCGGAGCGCTCGGTCTACAACCGGCTCTGCGACGACGAGTGGGACACGCCCGTCGGCGAGACGCGCGCCTGCGGCGGCGACGCGATGATGCGCATCGATGCATTCGAGCAGGCCGGCGGTTATCGGCCGACGCTGATCGCCGGCGAAGAACCGGAGCTGTGCATCCGGCTGCGTGCGCGCGGCTGGACCATCTGGCGGCTCGACGCCGAGATGACCTTGCACGACGCCGCCATCACCCGCTTCTCCCAGTGGTGGCGACGCAGCGAGCGGACCGGCTTCGCTTTCGCCGAGGGCGCGCGCCTGCATGGCGCACCGCCGGAGCGACATTGGGTGCACGAGTCGCGCGGCGCCTGGCTCTGGGCCGGCGCCCTGCCCCTGCTGATCCTGCTCGCCACCGGCGCGTGGGGCGCGGTCGCCGCGTGGTCGCTCGCGATCTATCCGCTGCAGGTCGCGCGCCTCGCGCTGCGCGGCCGCGGCCCGGCCTCGCTTCGCCTGTCGCGGGCGGCCTTCCTCGTGCTCGGCAAGTTCGCCGAGCTGGAGGGCCAGCTGCGCTACCACCTGCGCCGGCACGCCGGCGGTGCGGCGACGCTGATCGAATACAAATGAGCAGCGCCGCCGTGCCGACGACGCCGATGAAGGTCGCCTACCTCGTCAACCAGTACCCGAAGGTCAGCCACAGCTTCATCCGCCGCGAGATCCTCGCGCTCGAGCGCCGCGGCATCGACGTGCAGCGCTTCGCGGTGCGCGGCTGGGACGCCGAAACGCCCGACCCTGCCGATGCGCTCGAGAAAAGCCGCACACGCCACCTGATGGCCGAAGGGCTCGTCGCCTTGCTCCTTCCCTCGCTCCTGGCCATGGTGCGCGGGCCGCGACGATTTCTCTCGGCGTTGGCGGCAGCCTGGCGCCTGAGCCGCAGTGCCGATCGCCCCTGGCCGTACCACCTCGTCTATCTCGCGCAGGCCTGTCGTCTGCGGGCATGGCTGGCGCAGTCCCGAGCGAGCCACCTGCATGCACACTTCGGCACCAATGCCGCCGAGGTCGCCTTGCTGACCCGCATGCTCGGTGGGCCGCCCTTCAGTTTCACCGTCCACGGTCCGGAAGAATTCGATCGGCCCGGAGCGCTGCATCTCGGCGCCAAGATGCGCGACGCCGCCTTCGTCGTCGCGATCAGCTCGTACGGCCGCAGCCAGCTCTTCCGATGGGCCGCGCACGACATCTGGCCGCGGATCGAGGTCGTGCGTTGCGGCCTGGAAGCCGGCTTCGCATCCGGCGTTCCGGAGCGCGACCCCGAACCGGCGCGATTCGTCTGCGTCGGGAGGCTCTGCGAGCAGAAGGCACAACTGCTGCTGCTGGAAGCGATGCGCCGGCTGGTGCAGGACGGCATCGCCGTCGAGCTCGTGCTCGCCGGCGACGGCGAGCTGCGTGCCGACATCGACGCGGCGATCGACGCGCTTGGCCTCCGCCGCCATGTGCGCATCACCGGCTGGATCGGCGGCGACCGGGTGCGCGACGAGATCCTCTCGGCACGCGCGCTCGTGCTGCCCAGCTTCGCCGAAGGCCTGCCCGTGGTGCTGATGGAGGCGATGGCACTGGGCCGGCCGGTGATCACGACATGGATCGCCGGCATCCCGGAACTCGTGACCGACGGAACGACCGGCTGGCTGGTCGCGGCCGGTGACGTCGATGGACTGGTCGTCGCCATGAAGGCCTGCCTCGCGGCGCCGGCACATGCGCTGGACGCGATGGGCCGAGCCGCCCGGTCGATCGCCAATGAGCGCCACGATGTCGACCGCGAAGCCGCCAAGCTGGCAGCGCTCTTCGCACGGTCGTGACGCGATGATGGGCATGCTCTTCTTCGAGTCCCTGCTGGCGCTGGCGTCGTTCTGCGTGCTGGTGCCCGCCGCGGTGCTGTTCGCCGAGCTCGTCGCCGGCGCGTCGAAGCGTCCCGCGCTCGACATCGTGCGACGCGACGCCGATCTTCGTGTCGTCGTGCTGATGCCGGCCCACGACGAGGCCGAAGGCATCGCCCGGTCGATCGACAAGGTGCTCGCGCAGCTCACTCCTGTCGACGGCTTGCTGGTGGTCGCCGACAACTGCACCGATGCGACGGCCAGCGTCGCTCGTGCCGGAGGGGCGCGGGTGATCGAGCGCGACGACCCCTCGCGCCGCGGCAAGGGCTACGCACTCGACTTCGGCGTGCGCTCGCTCGAG
>CAZZVH010000476.1:2539-2822 GCA_964657365.1 uncultured Burkholderiaceae bacterium | reverse complement strand
ATCGGCCCCGAGACGATCCTGCTGACGCCGATGGGGCCGGTCCTGCTCGGCATGGCGTCGGCGCGCCACGCCATCGCCTCGGCACAGCACGCACCGGCGGCCGCCGTCCAGCCGGGCTTCGCCGCGATCGAGCAGTACGGCAGCGTGGCGGAAACGAACCGCGGCGCGTGCACCGATCTCTATGCGCTGGCCGCTGTCGTGTCGCTCGCCATCACCGGCGTCGAGCCGCCACCGGCGATCTCCCGGTTGGTCGACGACCAGTTCCGGCCCCTCTCGGTGGTTG
>CAZZVH010000476.1:0-2529 GCA_964657365.1 uncultured Burkholderiaceae bacterium | reverse complement strand
CGGCCTCTACAGCGCCGGCTTCCTCGCCGCCATCGACGCGGCCCTCGCCGTGCAACCGGAGATGCGGCCGAGCGACCATCGTCAGTTTCGCGCCCTGATGGGCGACATCGATGCGCCCGAGCGGGTCGAGCTGGTGCCCAGGCGCGACCTGATGCAGGAGCCGTTCGCCGCCGACGTCGACGACGGTCCGCGCGTCGTTACCGTGCCGGACCGTGCGCCGATGGCGAAGAACGGCAGTTCCGACGGCCCGGCGCTTGCGCCTTCGATATCGGTCAAGGCAGCGGCTGCGGCGCGGACGAACAGCAAGTCGGTCGCCGCCCCGGCCGGCGCGCGCGCGACGCCGACGTGGATGACGCCGGGCGCCGCACGAAGCGCGATGGGCAAGCGGGCGGTCTATGGACTGGTTGCCGCCACCTGCGCCGCGATCGGCCTGGCCGCCCTGGCGATCCAGTTCTATGCGCGTCAGAGCGGGCATGCAGGCGATGCGGTGGCGCCGTCGGCGCGGTCCGCTGCGACGCCGACGACCGCGACCGCTGCAGTCACGACCGGGGGGGCGTCCGGTACGGCGACCAGCGCCGCCAACGTCGCTCCTTCCGTCACGCCCGCGGCCGCGGTGACCGCGTCGGTCGATCCGGCCAGGACGACGGCAGCGGCGACGCCGCTCGCTGCGGCCTCGCCACCGACACTCGCGGCGCCGGCCGCCGTGCTTCCTTCGACGCCGGCCCGACCTGCCGACGTTCCGCCGGCCGCACGGGCGCCCACCCCGGCGATCGTCGCCGCAACGGCATCGCCCGGACCCGCGGCGACGGCCCCGCCCCCTGCGCCGGACGCAGCGACACCGTCGCCTGCGCCGGCAGCAGCGTCGACGTCGGCGACCCGGCCGTACCTGGCACCGCCCGCGAGCGAGGCGGAGCGCCAGGCGCGTTGCGTCGAGATCCTGCAGAAGGCGTCGCTCGAGCAGATCACCCCCGCCGAAACCCTCTACTTCAAGAAGGAGTGCAAATGACACTCACCGACTCCTTCAGGCGCGTCCTCGCCTGCGCGGGCATCGCCGCAAGCACTTTCCTCGTCGCCGCCTGCAACTCGTCGTCCGAGCCGCAGACCTTCGAGAAGGCAGCTGCCGAGGCGACCGACAGCCTCGTCGCCCAGACCGGCAAGTTGCCGGCCTTCCTGTCCGGCCTGGAATCGACGCTGTCGAAGGCCGATTCGGGCAAGCCGAAGAAAGGCATCGTCCTCGATCCGATGCTCGACATGATCACCGGCCAGCAGACCGAGACGACGCTGCTGTTCGAGCGCCGCGTCACGCAGCGCATGGGCAACAAGTTTCCCCAGTTCGAGTTCCTGCCGTTCCAGTCGTCGAGCCTCACCCGTGCGCAATTCCTGCTCACGGGAACGATGTCGCGCATGCCGTCGGAGCCGACCCGGCCGGTGGTGCGGCTGAGCCTCGCGCTCACCGATCTCAAGACCGGCATCGTCGTCGCGCAGGCCTCGGCGCTGGCCGAGCAGGAGAACCTCGACAGCACGCCATCGCGCTACTACAAGGACAGCCCGGTGCTCATCAAGGACAAGGTGGTCGAGGGCTACGCCAAGACGACGACGGCCCTGCCGGGCCAGCACGCCGATCCGTACTACATGGAGCGCATCGGCGCGGCGACCGTCATCAGCGAGGCGACCAGCCTCTACAACGCCGAGCGCTACCAGGACGCGCTCGGCCAGTACCAGACCGCGCTCGCCACGCCCGAGGGCCAGCAGCTGCGCGCTGAAAGCGGCGTCTACCTCACGAACATGAAGCTCGGCCACGTCAACGAGGCCGAGGAAGCGTTCGGTCGCATCGTCGCCCTCGGGATCGCCTACAACGAGCTCGGCGTCAAGTTCCTCTATGCGCCGGGCAGCGTCGATTTCTGGGCCGATCCGAAGATCAGCGGTGCCTATCCGATGTGGCTGCGCCAGATCGCCCGCACGATGGTGGCGTCGAACAGCTGCATGACGGTGATCGGCCACACCAGCCACAGCGGGCCGGCGGCGATCAACGACGCGCTGTCGCTCAAGCGCGCCGCCAACATCAAGCAGCGGCTCGATGCCGAGCAGCCGGTGCTGGCGACGCGCACCACCGCCGAGGGCATGGGATTCCGGCAGAACATCGTCGGCAGCGGCACCGACAACAGCTTCGACGTCCTCGACCGACGGGTCGAGTTCAAGATCGTGCCTTGCCACTGAGCCGCCCACCGCAGGGTGCCGGCGGAAGCACCGGGAACGGCCCCGGAGACGACGCCAGCAGCGCGATCGGTGCGCCGATGCCGGCGCGTGCGTCGGGGGCGATGTCGCCGTCGGCATCGATCGCCTTTCCGAGCCTGCGCGATCTGCCGGCCGCGCCCGCCGGCCCCGGCTTCTCGCGATCGCCCGGCACCACGCCGGGCCACGTTCTGCCTGCCGGCACGCGGCTGCGCGACTACGAGATCACGGGGCTGATCGGTGAGGGCGGCTTCGGCATCGTCTATCTCGCGCTCGATCACTCCCTGCAGCGCAAGG
>CAZZVH010000475.1:0-2830 GCA_964657365.1 uncultured Burkholderiaceae bacterium | reverse complement strand
CCGCCAGGCCGATGCCGCTGTTGCCGCCGGTGACCAGGGCCACCTTGCCTTCGAATCGTCGTGTCGTCATGGTCGCTTTCGTCATGGCCCGAACAGGCCGTCTACATCCGGATCTCGTGCACGCCCTCGACGGCGCGCAGCTCTTCGGCCATCGCCAGCATCTTCGCCTTGTCGACGCCGCGCACGAACGTGAAGCGCACCGAATCGTGGCCGCCGTCGTCGCCGCGCACGACCGTCAGCTCGGCGATGTGCGCGCCGAGCTTCTCGACGATGGTCTCGATCTGCTGCAGCGACGAGAAGCGCTGGTCGACGACGACCGTCAACTGCCGGCTGCTCTGGCGCTTGAAGATGCGCCGCTCGAGCGGTCGCACGAGGGCCAGGATGATGAGCGCGGCGAGCGTGGTCGCCACCGCGGCGGCGTAGAGACCGCCGCCCACCGCCAGGCCGACGGCCGCGATCGTCCACAGGCTTGCCGCGGTCGTCAGGCCGCGGATCACTTCCTGGCGCAGGAACAGGATCGTGCCGGCGCCGAGGAAGCCGATGCCGCTGATGACCTGCGCGGCCACGCGCGACGGATCGAACGAGATGTGCGGATCGTTCTGCACTTCCGAGAAGCCGAACATCGAGACCAGCATCACCAGCGTCGAGCCGACGCACACGAGCATGTGGGTGCGCAGGCCCGCGGCCCATTCGTGGCGCTCGCGCTCCAGCCCGACCAGCGCGCCGAGCAAGGCGGACGCCGTGAGCCTGAAGACGATTTCGGTGTGCGCGATCATTTCGGCGTGTCTTCCTTCGGGCCGCAAGGATAGTCCGCCCGGATTCTTCCGCCGTCCTGCGCGCCCGGGCGACCGGTCGACCGTTGATCGACACCCCCATCCATGCAATACTTAAGCATATGGTTAAGTTAAAGCACCCCGATTCATGGGCCGGCTGACGGCAGCCGACCGGAGCGACCATCTCGACCTGGTCTTCCTGGCACTCGCCGACGCGACGCGGCGGCAGATGGTCGCCCGGCTCGTGCGCGGGCCGGCGACCGTGAGCGTGCTCGCCGAGCCGCACGCGATGTCGCTGCCCGCGGTCCTGCAGCACCTGCACGTGCTCGAGGCGAGCGGGCTGGTGCGCTCCGCGAAGAGCGGCCGCGTGCGCACCTGCAGCCTCGACGCCGCGACGCTGCAGGCCGCGGAGCAGTGGCTCTCGGCCAGGCGCGCAGCGTGGGACCAGCGCCTCGACCGCCTGGCCGACCTGCTGGCCCTGGGCGACGACCTATCCGATTGACCAGAGGAGACACCCATGACAGCAACCAACGCGCAGCACGACACCTTCACGATCGAACGCCATCTCGACGCCTCGCCGGAGCGGGTCTTCAACGCCTGGGCAAAGCTCGAGGTCAAGTCGAAATGGTTCGCCGGCGGCGGCGACTGGACACAGGAGGCGCGCGAGTTCGACTTCCGGCCCGATGGCATCGAGCTGCTGCGCGGCCGCTGGAAGACCGGCATGGTCACGGAGTTCCGCAGCCGCTACCAGGACATCGTGCCCGATCGACGCATCGTCTACGTCTACGAGATGCACCTCGACGGCCGCAAGATCTCGGTCTCGCTGGCGACGATCGAGATCGAGCCCGACGGCAAGGGCTCGCGCCTGACGCTCACCGAGCAGGGCGCCTTCCTCGACGGCTACGACGACGCCGGCTCCCGCGAGCGCGGCACGACGGTGCAGGTGGAGCGCATCGTGGAGCTCCTGACAACCGGCGCCTGAGCCGTTCCGCGGAGAGGGCACGCCCGGCGCGCGGCCGGCGTGCGTCCCTCAAGTATTCTCCGCACCCATGTACACGCGGTTCTTCGGACTGAAGCAGGAGCCGTTTTCACTGGCGCCGGACCCGCGCTATCTCTACATGAGCAAGCGCCATCGCGAGGCGCTGGCGCACCTGCTGTACGGCGTCGGCGCGGGTGGCGGCTTCGTGCTGCTCTCGGGCGAGATCGGCGCCGGCAAGACCACCGTCTGCCGCTGCTTCCTCGAGCAGATCCCGAAGCGCTGCAACGTCGCCTACATCTTCAATCCGAAGCTCACGCCGATCGAGCTCATGAAGACGATCTGCGACGAGTTCCACATCCCGCCGCGGCCCGAGGCCGGCACGCAGCCGACCGTCAAGACCTACGTCGACGTGCTCAACGAGTTCCTGTTGCGCACGCATGCGGTCGGCCAGAACAACGTGCTCATCATCGACGAGGCGCAGATGCTCTCGGTCGACGTGCTCGAGCAGCTGCGCCTGCTCACCAACCTCGAGACCACCGAGAAGAAGCTGCTGCAGATCGTGCTCATCGGCCAGCCGGAGCTGCGCACGATGCTCGAGCGGCCCGATCTCGAGCAGCTGGCGCAGCGCGTGATCGCGCGCTTCCACCTGAAGGCGCTGTCGCAGAAGGAGACCGAGCACTACATCCGGCACCGGTTGTCGGTGGCGGGCATGTCGCGCGCCATTCCGTTCGACCGCCAGGCGTTGCAGCGCATCTTCCAGGTGGCGCGCGGCGTGCCTCGGCGCATCAACCTGCTGTGCGACCGGGCCATGCTCGGCGCGTACGCGCACGGCAGGCAGCAGATCGACGCGGCGATCATCGAGAAATCGGCACGCGAGGTGTTCGGGACGTCCGAGGCGGTGACGCCGGACCGTTCCGGCGTCGGCTCGGGCGTGGGGTTCGGCCTCATCGTCGCGTCCGCCGCCGCCATCGGCGCGCTGCTGGCCATCGGTGTGTACAGCGGCTATCGGAAGTACACGGACAGCCCGGTCGCGGCGACGATGCCTGCGTCGGCGGCGCCGGCTTCGACATCGGGTTCG
>CAZZVH010000474.1:0-2830 GCA_964657365.1 uncultured Burkholderiaceae bacterium | reverse complement strand
CGAGATGCTCAAGGTGATCGGCGGCCGGCACGCCATCGACGACGCGCCTGCCGCCGGCCCGTTTCGGCCTGGCCGCGGCGCGATCGAGCTGCTCGGCGTCACCTACGGCTACGACGCCGGGCGGCCGATCTTCCGCGACTTCAGCCTGCAGATTCCGGCAGGGCAGCGAGTCGGCGTGGTCGGGCCGTCGGGCGCAGGCAAGTCGACCCTGATCGGCCTGATCCAGCGCCTCGACGACGTGCAGGCGGGCGAGGTGGTGATCGACGGCCAGCGGGTCGTCGACGTGCAGCAGGACAGCCTGCGCCAGGGCATCGCCGTCGTGCCGCAGGAGATCGCGCTGTTCCATCGCTCGGTGCTCGAGAACATCCGGTACGGCAGCCCGGGGGCGACGCGCGAGGAGGTGCATGCTGCCGCACGTGCCGCGCTGTGCGACGCATTCATCGCGGCACTGCCCGACGGCTACGACACACTGGTCGGAGAGCGCGGCGTGATGCTCTCGGGTGGGCAGCGGCAGCGCGTCGGCATCGCACGCGCGTTCCTGAAGAACGCTCCGATCCTGTTGCTCGACGAAGCGACATCGGCCCTCGACTCCGAATCCGAGCAGGACATCCAGATCGCGCTCGACCGGTTGATGGCCGGGCGCACCGTGATCGCGATCGCGCATCGGCTGGCGACCGTCGCGTCGTTCGACCGCGTCCTGGTGATCGTCGACGGCGTGCTCGAGGAAGACGGCCCACCGGCTCGCTTGCGTGCCGGTGGCGGGCTGTTCGGACGGCTCTGGGAGCTCCAGGCCGAACGCATCGGCGCCGGCTAGCGCGACCGCGCCACGGTAGGCCGCGTCACGCGCCGCCGGCGCGGGTCGTGTCTTCGTCGGTCGAGCTGTGCGAGCCCTTGAGGTACATCTCGACGTCGGCTTTTCGTGGGCCGACGGCGCGGATGGCATCACGGATCTGTGCGAGCGTGACGGCGAATTCCGTCGCCCACGCCTGTTCGTCTTGCTGCGGTTCCGCCATCGTCGTCTCCCGTCGTCTAGTGCGGCTTGGTGCCGGGGTCGGAGCCATCGCTCTTGCGCTGCTCCGGATGGCCGGCCGTCAGCGCGGAGTGGTGATGCTCGTCCTTCGACTTGGCCGCGACGCGACGTTGCCAGATGGCGACGCCGACCGCGATGACGAGTGTCGCCAGCGCCAGTATCCAGATCAGTGAATCGTTACCCATGAAGCCTCCTGATGGAACTTGTTGAACAGTTCCATCGGATCGGCAAGCCGCGCGCCCACCCCGCATTCCGCACTCACCGGCACCGGAGCTTGACGATCTTGCCCACCAGCCCGAGCGACTTCGTCATCACGTCTCCGTAGAACGACGTGTCGTCGACGAAGGAGATCGAGCCCGCGAGCCGGAAGCGCCCTGCCGACTGCACGTTGCCCCTGGCGTTCATGAATGTCAGCCGCCGCTTGTCGCTGCCGTCGCGGCGCATGATCCACCAGTCGGCGCCCTGCAGCTGGAAGGGGAAGATGTCGGCCCCGTCGCCCGTCATGTAGACGATGCTGCGGCCGTCGGGCGTGAAGGTCGGCGCCTGCGCGAAGCTCGCCGTGGTGAGCTCGTGGATCTCGCCGCTGACGGTGTCCATCGTGTAGATGCGCGAGGCGAAGAGGTTCTTCGAGACGTAGGTGCTGTAGAAGGCGATCGTCCTGTCGTCGTCGGCGATCGACTCGAGCTCGCCGCCCTGCGCCACGCCCCCTGGCTGCAGCGTCCGGATGTGCTCGAGGTGGGGCTCCGGCCCGGCCACGAAGTCGGCGAAGTTGAAGACGTAGCTCCCGGCCAGCAGGTTCATGTCGAACAGCCGCGGCGCACCGATCCGTTCCGTCCACGCGAAGACCTTGCCGTCGGGCGAGAACGCGGAATGGGTCAGGGCGTGGTCGTAGCCGGGCGGCAGCTCGTACAGCAGCCAGGCCTGGCTGGCGTCGGCGGCGATCAGCCAGAGGTCGGTGTAGGCGCCGTACCCGGGCAGCGCGTCGGTGGCGCTGCCGTCGTGCCGGTCCTTCTCGACGAGCATCGCCAGCCAGTCTCCGGAAGGGTGCCAGGCCGCGGGAAACTGGTGCCGGCCGGCGCGCCAGCCGGGCCAGGCCAGGCGGCGCTCGGCGCCGCCGTTCGCGTCCGCGATGAAGGTCTGGAAGCGGCCATCGGGCGGCTCGACGCGGCCGTAGGCGAGCGACGACGTGGCGGCGTTCCATTTCACGCCGATCCGGCCGTCGCTGCCGAAATCGGTCATGGTCACCGGTGCGCTGCAAGGCGGCGTCCGATCCTGCGCGTGCGCTCCCGAGCAGGCCAGAGCCAGCATCATGGCGACAGAGCCCACGAGCCGCATGAACCGGCGGATTCGTGCGCCATTGAAATCGTGCCATCCGCGCACATCTCGCGGTACGCAAGGAAACGACGAGGACGCATCGACCATGAAACGATTCCTGCTGCTGTGGCGCGTCGGTCGCCAGGACCTGAGGCTGCTCTGGTTCGCGCTTCGTCATCCGGCCCGGCCGGTGTGGCTGCTCCCGGCGGCCGGCCTGCTGGCGCTCTTCGCGTTCGAGCCGGCGAACTTCGCGATCCCGCTGCTCGGCGCGGTGGACGACCTGTTGCTGCTGCCGATTCTGCTGCACGGCCTGGTCGGCGCGCTGCCCGCCGAGGTGCGGGGCTCCTTCAGGCCGGGAGCATGGCGTCGCCCGGCCTGAGCCTCACAACAGGCCGCCGCCGATCTGCGAGATGCTGAACGCGTCGGCCGCGCCGACGCCATGGCCCAGGACGGCGATGCACAGCGCCGCGGTGGCGAACAGGGCAT
>CAZZVH010000473.1:0-2845 GCA_964657365.1 uncultured Burkholderiaceae bacterium | reverse complement strand
CGACGGCCTGCCCGACCTGCCGCTCGAGCACGGCGATCACGTCGTCGTGCCGCCGCGGCCTGGCTTCGTGACCGTGGCGGGCGCTGTCGTCAACAACAACGCGTTCATCTGGAAGCCCGGCCGCACCGCGGGCGACTACCTGCGTCTGGCCGGCGCCGACGAGGCCGCCGACACCTCGAACATGTTCATCCTGCGCGCCGACGGCACCGTCAGCCACGCCACCGACAAGCGCGGCTTCTTCGGACGCAACAGCCTCGAATCGCAGGCGATGCAGCCGGGCGACGCGCTGATCGTGCCCAACCAGCTCGACTTCGAGACCTGGGGCCGCGCGTTCGTGCGCAACCTGAAGGACATCTCGCTCATCTTCGGCCAGTTCGGTCTCGGCATCGCCGCGATCCACTCGCTCTGACCGGCGCGCCATGCTCAGCGCCGATTCGATGACGCCGCACGCGGCCGCGCAGGCGCCCTTCGGTGGCGCTGACGATGACGACGACGGGTCGTCGGTGAGCCTGACGGAGCTGCTCACCTGGCTCGGCGAAGACAAGGCGCGCATCGGCGCGGTGACCCTCGCCGCCGCCGTCGTCGCGCTCGTCGTCGCCTTGCTGCTGCCGTCGATCTACACCGCGCGCACGACCTTCCTGGCCCCCGGCTCGCAGCAGCAGAGCGGTTCGGCGGCCGCCCTCGCGGCGCTCGGCTCGCTCGGCGGGCTGGGCAGCAGCCTGGTGCCCAAGTCGCCCGACGAGCTCTACGTCGCCCTGCTGAAGAGCGACACGGTGCAGCGCGCCCTCGCCCAGCGCTTCGAGCTGGAGACCCGCTACGACGTCAAGGGCTACGAAGCGCTGCGCAAGGAGCTGCCGAACCGCATTCGGGTCGCCTCCGACAAGAAGAGCGGCCTCATCACCGTGGAAGTCGACGACAAGGATCCGCAGTTCGCGGCCGACCTGGCCAACGCCCACGACATCGAAGTGACGAAGCTGCTCGGCCGGCTGGCGGTTTCCGAAGCGCAGCTGCGCCGCGTCTTCTTCGAGAAGCAGCTCAACGAGACCAAGGAGAACCTGGTCAAGGCCGAGCAGACGCTGCAGGCCGTCCAGGAGAAGTCCGGCGTCATCGTCCTCGACAAGCAGGCCGAGGCGCTGATCGGCGGCGCGGCGCAGATCCGGGCGCAGATCACCGAGCGGGAGGTCCAGCTCAAGGTGCTGCGAACATCGGCGACCGAACAGAACCCGGTGGTCCAGCGGCTCAATTCGGAGCTGGGTGCACTGCGCGGCGAGCTGGCGCGGATGGAATCGACCAACGGCGGCGCCGCCGGCAGCGCCGTCGACATGCCGGTCGGCCGCATTCCCCAGGCGTCGGTCGACTACGTGCGGGCCCGGCGCGAGCTGAAGCTGCAGGAGACCTTGCTCGAGAGCATGCTGCGGCAATTCGAGATCGCCAAGCTGGACGAGGCCAAGGAGGGCCCGGCCCTCCAGCAGGTCGATGTCGCGCTGCCGGCCGACCACAAGTCGAAGCCGTCGCGCGCGCTCATCGTCCTGGGCAGCGCGCTGGCGGCCTTCGTCCTGATGTCGGCCTGGGTCGTGGTGCGCCGCTACACGGGTCAGGCCCGCGCCGCCGATCCGGGCAGCGACGCGGCGTGGCGCGGGCTGGCGAGTGCCTGGAGATGGCGCAAGGCCTGAGCGCCGAGCTGCCGGCCACGGCGCCGCGCTAGGACGTCCCCGGCCGCACTACAGCGTGACGTGCCCGTCGATGCAGGTGACGCTGCTGCCGCCGACCCAGACGTCGCTGCCGTCGCTGTCGACGTGGACACGGCCGTGGCGCTGCAGCCGCGTTCCCTGGGCCACCGAATAGCGCGCCGGCAGGCGGCCGCTGGCGATGAGCCACTGGCCGAGGCTGGCGTTGAGGCTGCCGGTCACGGATCTTCGGCCACGCCGATCGAAGCCGCGAAGGCGCGGACCTCGAAATCGTTTGACGCGCCGGGGCGGTGCGCCCCGATGACGCCCACTTTCGGCAGCGTCCGGAGCGCGGCGTGGTCGGGCTCGAGGGCGAGCACCGTGGCGGCGTCGTCGAGCAGCAGGGCGATCCAGACCGGGCCGTTGTCGAGCGAGCGGGTCGCGCGGATCGAGCCACTCGAGACACCGAGGGCCGCGACGATCCTTTCGAGCTCGCCGGAATCGACCTCGGCCTGGCGCAACGGCGGCGCCGCGAACGCGGCGCGCCCGTCTTCGAGCCGGATCCGGACGAGGCCGGCAGCGCATTGCTGCACCACCTCGCCCGCGGTCTTCGGCACGCCGCCCTGCTCGAGCCACGCGTGACAGCTGCCGAGCGTCGGGTGGCCGGCGAAGGGGAGCTCGCTCGCCGGCGTGAAGATGCGAACGCGGTAGTCGGCGCCGGGCTCGGTGGGCGCGAGAAGGAAGGTCGTCTCGCTGAGGTTGGTCCAGCGTGCGAAGTCCTGCATCCGGGCAGCGTCGAGGGCGTCGGCGTCGTGCACGACCGCGAGCGGATTGCCGCGCAGCGGCTGCTCGGTGAAGACGTCGACCTGGCGGAAGGCGTAGCGCGTCGTCACGTCCGGGCTCCCGGCCGGCCTGTCAAGGCGAACCCAGCGCTTCCCAACGCTCGAGCGCCTGCAGCAGCTCGTCGTCGATCTGGGCATAGCGCATCTGCGCCGCTTCGACCCGCACCGGGTCGTCGGCATAGAAACCATCGCTCGCCATCAGGGCGCCGAGATCCTTCTGCTCGATCTCGAGCGCCTCGATCCGGGCGGGCAAGGCGTCGAGCTCGCGCTGTTCCTTGTAGCCGAGCTTGCGTGCCTTCGCGGCCGGCGCGGCCCTGGCGGCGGGGGCAGTCGCGG
>CAZZVH010000472.1:0-2858 GCA_964657365.1 uncultured Burkholderiaceae bacterium | reverse complement strand
GAATCGTTGAGGCCGCGGATCGTGCGCTGGTCGTCGAGGATGACGGCCGCGGCGACCACCGGCCCGGCGAGCGGGCCGCGACCGACCTCGTCGACGCCGGCCATCGGGCCGCTCACGTCGACGAGCAGGCGGAGCTTGTCGGCGCGAAGGAACGTTCGGGCGTGCATGGCGGCGGTGGTGCGTCAGCTCGCGAGCACGTCGGCGATGGCCGCGGCGGCCAGGGTCGCGGTGTCGCGACGGAGGGCATGGTGGATCTCGGTGAAGCGGACGCGCAAGGCCGCGCACGCGGCCGGGTCGTCGAGCCAGGCGAACGCGGCCGCGGCGATCTTCGGCGCCGTCGCGTTGCCTTGCAGCAGCTCGGGCACGGCGAAGTCGCGCAGCAGGATGTTGGGCAGCGACACCCAGGGAAGATACGCCATCCGCTTGCCCATCTGCCAGGTCAGCGCATGCATCGCGTAGACGACGACCATCGGCCGCTTGAAGAGGGCGGTCTCGAGCGTCGCCGTGCCGCTGGCGACGATGGCGACGTCGCATGCCGACAGGGCGTCGTGGGCGTTGCCGTCGAGCAGCTCGATCGGCGCGTCCGGCGCGTAGCGGCGGCGGATCGGCTCGATGACGTGGCGCAGGCCCGTCACCACGGGCACCACGAAGCGCACGCCCGGCCGCAGCCGGTGCATCTCGGCTGCCGCGGCGAAGACGCGCGGCGCGATGTACTGGATTTCGGAACGGCGGCTGCCAGGCAGCAGGGCGACCACCGTCTCCGCCTCGCCGATGCCGAGCGCCACCCGCGCGGCCTCCCTGTCGGGCTCGAGCGGAATGACGCTGGCGAGCGGATGGCCGACGTAGACGGCGTTGATGTTCCGCTTGGCGAAGACCTCCGGCTCGAACGGGAAGATGCAGAGCACGAGGTCGGCCGCTTGCCGGATCTTCTCGATCCGCTTGCCCCGCCAGGCCCAGATCGACGGGCTGATGAAGTGCACGGTCTTCACGCCGGCGGCGCGCAGCTTGACCTCGAGATCGAGGTTGAAATCCGGCGCATCGACACCGATGAAGCAGTCCGGCTTGTCGGCCATCAGCTTCACGGTCAGCTCGTTGCGGATGCCGACGATCTCGCGGAAGTGGCCGAGCACCTCGACATACCCGCGCACCGCCAGCTTGTCGTGCGGCCACCAGGCCTGGAAGCCCTGCTCGGCCATCTTCGGCCCGCCGATGCCCTCGGACACCATGGCCGGCCAGCGCGCACGCATGCCCTCGAGGAGGAGGCCGGCGAGCACGTCGCCCGAGGCCTCGCCCGCGACCATCGCGAAGCGCGGAGAGTCCGGATTCATCGTCTCGGGGACAGGTTCAGCGCGCGATGCCCCGGGTGGACGCGGCAAGGAAGTCGACCATCAGGGCGATGTCGCCGGCGGCCTGCGGCTCGCTCGCCGCCAATGCCGTGATCTGCGCACGGGCGTCGTCGAACGTGAGGTTGTCGCGGTAGAGCAGCCGATGCATCTGCTTGACGACCGCGATGCGCTCGGCCGAGTAGCCGCGCCGTCGCAGCCCTTCGGCGTTGAAGCCGCGCACGGCCAGGGGATTGCCGTCGACCATCATGTAGGGCGGCACGTCTTTCGAGACATGGCTGGCGAATGCGCACATCGCGTGCGGGCCGAACTTGACGAACTGGTGCAGGCCGCTCTGGCCGCCGACGATCGCCCAGTCGCCGAGCTCGACATGGCCGGCCAGGCCCGCGAAGCTGGCGATGATGGTCTGGTTGCCGACGATGCAGTCGTGCGCGATGTGCACGTAGGCCATGATCCAGTTGTCGTCGCCGACGACGGTCCTGCCCTTGTCCTGCACGGTGCCGAGGTTGATCGAGCAGTACTCGCGGATCGTGTTGCGGTCGCCGATTCGAAGCTCGGTCGGTTCGCCGGCGTATTTCTTGTCCTGCGGCGCCGCGCCGAGCGAACAGGCCTGGAAGATCCGGTTGTCGCGGCCGATCGTGGTGTGGCCGTCGAGCACGCAGTGCGAACCGATCGTCGTGCCTTCGCCGATGCGCACGTGCGGGCCGACGCTTGTCCAGGGCCCGATGCGCACTGAGGCGGCCAGCTCGGCGGCGGGGTCGACGATGGCGGTGGCGTGAACCTCGGCCACGCGCTACCCGACCTTCTTGACGCTGCACATCAGCTGCGCCTCGACGGCCAGCTCGGTGCCCACCATGGCTCGCGCCGAGAACTTGAAGACGCTCGACTTCATGCGGTCGAGCGTGACGTCGAGGATGAGCTGGTCGCCCGGCTCGACCGGCCGCTTGAAGCGCGCGGCGTCGATGCCGGCGAAGTAGTAGATCTGCTGGTCGTCGGGGGACGCGTCCATCGCGTCGAAGGACAGGAGCGCCGCCGCCTGTGCCAGCGCCTCGAGCATCATCACGCCGGGCATCACCGGCCGACGCGGAAAATGACCGAGGAAATACGGCTCGTTGGCGGTCACGTTCTTGAGCGCCTTGATCCGCTTGCCGTGCTCGAGCTCCAGCACGCGGTCGACCATCAGGAACGGATAGCGGTGCGGCAGCTGCTTGAGGATCTGGTGGATGTCGAGCGTGGTCATGGCGTCTTCTTCTCGAGCTCTCGCACCCGGTTGCGGAGGGCGTGCAGGTTGCGCAGCACCGCCGCGTTCTTTTCCCACGAGGCATTGTCGTCGAACGGAAACGAACCGCTGTAGAAGCCGGCCTTGAAGATGGAGCGGGAGATCTGCGTGGCGCCGCCGACGACGACGTGGTCGGCGATGCTCACGTGGCCGCTGACGCCGGCGCCGCCACCCAGCATGCAATGGGCACCGATGGTGGTGCTGCCGGCGATGCCGACGCAACCGGCGATCGCCGT
>CAZZVH010000471.1:0-2868 GCA_964657365.1 uncultured Burkholderiaceae bacterium | reverse complement strand
CGCGGCAGCGCTGCGCGCCTGCGTCAGGGCCGCCTCGGCATGGGCGGATGCGGCGGTGGCGTCGCCGGCCTGCGCGTCGCTGTCGGCGAGGAGCGTCAGCGCCTTGATCCGAAGCGGGCTCTTGTCGCTGGCCGCATCGAACAGCGCCACCGCGTGCGCCAGATGCTGGCGCGCCTCGTCGGGCAACTTCTTCGCCGCCGCGAGCTGGGCTGCCTCGAGCTCGATGATGGCGAAGTTGGAATGGGCCGGCGGCACGGTCGCCTTCAGCTTCTCGCGGGCGATGTCGAGCAGGCGCGCACAGCCCGCCACGTCGCCGGTGGCACACCACGCCGGCGCGCCGTAGAGCGCGAAGGTGCCGGCCCAGCGCAGGTCCTTCCGTTCCGTGGCCGAGGCCAGTGCGTTCTCCGTCGAGGTCCTGGCCTCGTCGTACCGGCCCAGCTCGACCAGGGCGCGCGCGTCGTTGCCTTGCAGGATGGCGTCGATCTCGTTGCCCTTCTCACCGCCCCGGGAAATGTCGAGCCCCTGCCGGGCGACCGCGTCGGCGCGCTTCGGCTGCCCGGCGATGTACAGCATCCGGCTGAAGTTGTTGAAGCGGACGACGCTGCGCGCGCTCTGCTGCCGGCCCATGCTGGCGAGATCGGCGATCGAGCTCTCGTACGCGTCGAGCGCCTTCGCGGTCTGGCCCAGCCTGCCGTAGGCCTCGGCCTCGACCATGCTCAGCGAGTTGACGAGGACGCGTTGATCGTTGCGCGGCTTGCCGAGCGCGACCAGCGCTGCCTGGGCATCTGCCAGCATCGCCTCCGGCCGACCCATGTGCGCGTGCAGGTCGGCGCGCATCTGCAGGCAGGCCGCCAGCACCGAGCCGTTGACCCTGCTGCCGGCCTGCAGGCGCTGGATGGCATCGTCGAACAGCGCGAGTGCAGGCTGCGGCTGGTTCTGGTCGCCGAGCGTCGCGGCCAGGATGCAGTCGATGTTGCCGAGCAGGACCGGATCCTTCCCGAGGGCCGCCGAGGTCTTCGCCATCGCCAGCACCTGCCTGGACTTCTCGAACTCCATCACGTTGCCGTACTCGATGCCGAGCATCATCTGCAACCGGCCGCGCGTGATCGGGTCGTCGGCGAACTGCTTCTCGGCGAGCGCCTCGGCATGGGCGAGCAGCTCCGACGCGGTCTGCGGCCTGGCGTTGCCCTGGCTGACCAGGAAGCCCACCAGGTCGCGGGTCGCATCGGCGAAGGCGAGGTCGCGCAGCGCGGCGTCACGCTCCGCCTGCGCCTGGCGGGTCTGCTCTTCGGCGCGTCGCGCCTGGCTGATGGTGCCGACCAGCCCGGCCAGGATCGCGACGAACGTGAGCAGGCCGGCGGCGACGGCGCCGCGATGCCGGCCGACGAAGCGGGCCGTGCGGTACGACATCGAGTCGGCGCGCGCACTGACCGGCTCGCCGGCGAGCCAGCGGCGCAGGTCGTCGTTGAACGCGTCGACGGTCGCGTAGCGTTCCGCGGGCGCCTTGCGCAACGCCTTGGCGACGATGTTCTCGAGATCGCCACCGAGCTGGCGCTTCAGGTGCAGCGGCGAGGTGTCGCGCTCGGCGGCGATCCTTTCGAGCAGCCCGGGGTCGGCGCCGTCGCTGACCGTCACCGCAGTGGTCAGGCGGCCGGGGTCGGTGTCGAGCGTCGACCGCATCCGCTCGACCGGGGTCGCGTGCACCGGCGCGGTCTGGTGCCGGCCGGTCAGCAGCTGGTAGAGCAGGACGCCGAGCGAATACACATCGGTCGCGGTGGTCACCGCCTCGCCGCGCAGCTGCTCCGGGGCGGCATAGTCGGGCGTCAGTGCGCGGGCGCCGTCGAGCGTCAAGGGGCTCGCCGGGTCGAGCCCGTCGGGATCGGGCTGCATCAGCTTGGCGATGCCGAAGTCGAGCAGTTTCACGCTGCCGTCGGCGGTGACGAGGATGTTGCTCGGCTTGATGTCGCGGTGGATGACCAGGTGCCGGTGCGCATGGGCGACCGCGTCCTGGACTTCGCGGAACAGCTTGATGCGGGCGTCGACGCGCAAGTGCCTTGCGTCGCAGTAGGTGTCGATCCGTTCGCCTTCGACCAGCTCCAGCACGAGATAGGGCTGGCCCGAGACGGTGACCCCGGCATCGAGCATGCGGGCGATATGCGGATGCGAGAGTCGCGCCAGGATGCCGCCTTCCTGCTCGAAGCGGAGCGCGCCCGTGTGGCCGACGAGCGAGAGGTGCAGCAGCTTGATCGCCACACGGCCCTTGAAGCGGCCGTCGTCTCGGCGGGCACTCCAGACCACGCCGGTGCCGCCCTGGCCTAGCAGGTTCTCCAGCACGTACGGGCCGATGCGCTCGCCGGCGAGCGAGCCTGCGTTCGCGAGACTCGCCAGCGCTGCGTGGGCGCTTCCGGCGAGGAACTGGTCCGCCTCGGCGCGGGCGACGTCGCCGACCAGGCCGGAAAGTTCGGCAGCCAGGCCGGGGTCGTCGGCGCGCAACGCATCCAGCCTGGCCGCCCGCGCTTCCGGATCGAGATCCAGGAGCTCGTCGAGCAGCGGGCTGATCAGCTTCCAGCGTTCGGCGTCGGGGATGGTCATGCGGTGATCCGAGGCCGCATTGTGCGTGGCCCGGATCGGCCTCCGGTCAGGCGCTGTCGGCCACCTTTTCCATCTCCTTCAGCATCCGGTCTAGCCGGTCCTTCAGCTTCTCGGTGCTGAGCTTCTCGCGAAAGCGCTCGACCATCAGCGGCAGGGCGAACGGGCTCGGCACCGCGAGCTCCACGTACACGACGCGCTGGTCGCGCATGCGCTTGAGCACTTCCTTGAGCCGGCGGATGTCGAGCTCCTGGCTCAGCACCTCGTTCTCGGCCTGCC
>CAZZVH010000470.1:0-2892 GCA_964657365.1 uncultured Burkholderiaceae bacterium | reverse complement strand
CGCCCGGGCCAGGCCGGGCACCTGCGTCGGTGCCCAGATCACGACCTTGCCGGCGGCGACCTGCGCCGTGCAGTTCATCGGCTCCATCGTCGCGTGCGCCAGGTAGGGCGCGCGGTAGATGCGCTCGAATCGCTTCGCTGCACCGGCCATCGCCGCATCGACGTCGCCGCGGGCATGAAAGACATGGCCGCCGCCGACCCGTGCCGCCTCGGCCGCAGTGTGCTCCAGCGCATCGCCGATGGCAGCGCTGTCGAGACCGCCGGCGGGCCGTTGTTGCCAACCGACGACGAGCGCGTCGGCGCCGCGCCGGGCATGCCACCAGGTGCGGCCGACGACGGCGATCGCCTCGGTCGAGCCGGCACAGGGACCGAGCCTGACGACACGCTCGACACCCGGCAGGCGCATGGCCGCTGCCGCGTCGACGGTGCCGGCGCTGCCGGCGAGCATCGGGCAATGACGGATCGCGGCGTGCAGCAGACCGTCGGGCCGGACGTCGATGCCGAAGACGGCAGACCCGTCGGTCTTGGCGACGACGTCGATGCGCGGCGCCGGCGTGCCGATCAACGTCCACTGCGACGGCGTCTTGACGTGCACCGTGCCGCTCGGCGTCGCCGCCGCGATGCGCGCGAGCGCGCCGTAGTTGTCGGACGCACCCGACGGATGGCTGACCACGCCGTCCTTCACCGTCAGCTCGCTGGCCGGCTGCTTCCACGTGATCGAGGCCGCGCCGACCAGCTGGGCCCGCGCCGTGGCCGCAGCGAGGCGCAGCACGTCCCAGGCATCGGCGACGCTCGACGAGCCGCCGGTGGCGTTGATGCCGAGCTCGCGCGCCACCTTGGCGACGACCCATTGACCGCTTTTCGCCGCACCGGTCTCGTGCCCGGGCTCGGCGTCGGCCGGATGGAGCGGCAGGCCGGCGACGAACATCGCGACGTTGCCGTACAGCCGGTCGGCGCCGGCGGGCACGAGGCGGACGCGCGCCAGCGGCACGTCCAGCTCCTCGGCGACGAGCATGGCCAGCGCGGTGTGCGTGCCCTGGCCCATCTCGCTCCGGTTCATCGCCAGCAGGACGCTGCCGTCGGCGGCGATCTTGATCCAGCCGTTGAGGCCGACCTCGCCGTCGCGCACCGGCAGGCTGTCGACACCGCCGATCCGGTCGCGCGGCGGCATCACGCCCCAGCCCACGACCAGCGCGCCCGCGGCGCCGAGCCCACTCAGGAGCAGCGAGCGGCGTCTCATGCGTTGCGGTGCGGCCCGGCGACGATGGCGCCATCGCCCCGCAATTCCGCCGCCGCGGCGTGGATGGCGGCCCGGATGCGCGGGTAGGTGCCGCAACGACACAGGTTGGTGATGGCGGCGTCGATCTGGGCGTCGCTCGGGGCGCGGTTGGCCGCGAGCAGGGCCGCCGCGGCCATCAACATGCCGCTCTGGCAATAACCGCACTGCGGCACCTGGTGCGCGATCCACGCACGTTGCAGGGCGTGCGGCTTGCTGTCGCTGCCGAGCGCCTCGATGGTCACGACGCTCCGGCCCGCGACGCTGGCGAGCGGCGCCACGCACGACCGGACGGCGTGGCCGTCGACGTGGACGGTGCAGGCGCCGCAGGCGGCGACGCCGCAGCCGAACTTGGTGCCGGTCAGGCCGAGCAGGTCGCGCAGTGCCCAGAGCAACGGCATCTGCGGCTCCGCGAGGTCGTCGGGCAACGACCTGCCGATGCCGTTCACAACGATCTCCACGCGCCTCCCCTGCCACCCTGGCTGTGCCCGCACGCAACAGGCGGGGCGCGGCGATTGTGCCGCTGCCCCAGAATACGCCCGGCCGCACCCGTGCGCGGCATCGATCAACCTCTTCATCGTCCGGCATTGCCGAGGTGTTACGCATGTTTCGTTCGCTCCCCGTGGCCACGCTGGCCGTTCTCGCCACCGTGTGCAGCGTCGAGGCGCGCGCACAGTCGGCCGTGCTCTACGGTCTCGTCGATGCGGCGGCCAGCCGCACGCGCACGCCGGGCGGCGACTACCAGTCGCGCCTCGACAGCGGCGACATGACGCAGAGCTTCATCGGCCTGCGCGGCAGCGAAGACCTGGGCGGCGGCCTGAGGGCGGTGTGGAAACTGGAGTCGTACAACCAGGTCGATACCGGCCAGAGCGGGCGCTTCAACAACGACAATTTCTGGAGCCGGGAAGCGAACGTCGGCCTGTCCGGCGAGTTCGGCACGACCGTCCTGGGCCGCAACGTCAGCCCGCTCTACAGCGCGACCGTCAACTTCAATCCGTTCGGCGAGTCGAACGCGTTCTCGCCGAGCGCGCGCCAGTATTTCGGCAACAGCGGCATCGGCGGCGTGGTGCTCGGCGATCGCGCCTGGAGCAATTCGATCGCCTACACCAACAGCGCCGGCAATTCGCCGCTGCGCGTCAGCGTGGTCGGCAATGCCGAACAGGAGGGGCCCGGCTCGCTCTCGACCGGCCGCAACTACGGCGCCAGCCTGGCCTACATCACCGGCCCGTTCGCCGCGACCTTGACGGCCGAACGCATCAAGAACGGCGGCGCCGAGCTGCCTGTGGGCTTCGAGCGCCAGAGCGTCTACCAGCTGGGCGCGTCGTACGACTTCCACCTGGTGCGCTTCTACGGCCAGGTCGGCCGCGTCCAGACCAATGCCGACATCGATTCGCGCACCTTCCTGTATCAGCTCGGCGCGGCGATTCCGTTCGGCACCAGCCTCATCCTCGTGTCGTACGGCCGGTCCCGCGTCAACACCGACTACGAGCAGATCACCGACCGCATCGCCTCGCTCGGCTACGACTATTTCTTCTCGAAGCGCACCGATGTCTACATCGCCGCGACCTACGAGAAGACCTTCCACCTCTCGTCCGGCAACGGCGTCGCAGCCGGCAT
>CAZZVH010000469.1:0-2896 GCA_964657365.1 uncultured Burkholderiaceae bacterium | reverse complement strand
TTCGAAGGCAAGGTGGCCCTGGTCACCGGCGGCAACAGCGGCATCGGCCTGGCGGTGGCTCACGCCTTCGTGGCCGAGGGCGCGAAGGTCGTCGTCTCCGGGCGCAACGAAGGCACCGTGGCGGCGGCCGTGAAGGCGCTCGGCGCGTCGGCGGCCGGCGTCGCTGCCGACACCGGCCGGCTCGAGGGCATCGACCGCGTCATGGCCGCCACGCGCGAGTTCGGCGGCGGCCGGCTCGACGTGCTCTTCTGCAACGCCGGCATCGGCGGCTTCGGACCGATCGCGACGATCGGCGAAGCGAAGTGGGACGAGCTCATGGGCGTCAACGTCAAGGGCGTCTTCTTCACGGTGCAGAAGGCACTGCCGCTGATGACGCGGGGCGGCGCGATCGTCCTCAACGCATCGGTCGCGGCAGGGAAGGGCGACCCTGGCGCGGCGATGTACGCATCGAGCAAGGCGGCGGTGCGATCGCTCGGCCGCAGCCTCGGCGCAGAGCTGGTGGGCGCTGGCATCCGCGTCAACGTCGTCAGCCCGGGGCCGATCGAGACGCCGATCTTCGGCAAGGCCGGGATGAACGAGCAGCAGGTCGCGGACCTGAAGGTCGCGTGGTCGGATCGGAATCCGATGAAGCGGTTCGGGACACCGGAGGAGGTGGCGGCAACGGTGCTGTTCCTGGCCTCCGATGCGGCTTCCTACATCACTGGAGTCGATCTGCTTGTCGATGGAGGCCGGGGCAGCTTCTAGCCGATCAGGCCCGCTGACCACCCGACGCGGTGATCCGTTCGCCGGTCACCCATGCGGAATCGTCGGATGCCAGGAAAAGTGCGACACGAGCGATGTCCGCCGGCATCCCCGGGCGGCCGAACGGAATCGTGGCGACGACGGCATCGACCGTTTCCTTCGGCCAGCCGAGCGCCGCGATGCCTTCGGTGATCGTCGCGCCTGGCGCGAGCGTGTTGACGCGGATCTTCCTGGGGGCGAGCTCGACGGAGGTCACCCGCGTGACGGAATCGACCGCGCTCTTGGATGCGGCGTAGATCACCGAGTTGGGCATGAAGCCGACGCTGGCGATGGAGCTGACGTTGATGATGCTGCCGCCGTTCGGCCCGAAATATTTCACCGCCTCCTTGGTCGCGGTGATCACGCCGAGCACGTTGGTGGTGAACTCGCGATGGAACTCCTGCTCGGTGGTGTCCTGCAGAGATGCGAAGGCATAGACGCCGGCGTTGTTGACCAGGACGTCGAGCGCACCGAACGCGCGTTTCGACTCCTCGAACAATCGCTGGATATCGGCGCTCTTCGAGAAGTCGGCCTGGATGGCGACGGCCTTGCCGCCGGAACTCCTGATCTCGGCGACCAGCGCATTGGCTGCGTCCTTGCCGGTCGCGTAGTTCACGACAACGGAGGCGCCGGATTCGGCGAAGAGCCTGGCGATTCCAGCGCCGATGCCCTTGGAGGCGCCTGTGACGATGGCGACTTTGCCGGTGAGTGTGGTCATGGATTCAACTCTGCGAGTGACGGCGCCACGTCGGCGTCCGACAGGACTGTCGTCGTTGGCGGGGCGCGTGGGTAGGTGCGCCGACGGCTAAGACTTATCCGTCGAACGAATGAGCCCGAAGCCGACGCGCTAGCGCCGAAGTTCCGCGATCAGGTACTCGACGAGCGCGCGTGCCGAGGGCTTCGGCCGCCGGCCGGGCGTGAACATGCCGTGGGCCTCGACCTCGCCCATCGACCAATCGGGAAGCAACTGCACCAGCGAGCCGCCGGCGAGCTCTTCGCGGCAGCCCCACAGCGCGGTGGTCACGACACCGATGCCCGCCACGGCGGCGGCGATCGACGCTTCGTTGCCGGAGACGGTCAGGCGGCTGTCGATGCGGACCGACACCTTCCGGCCATCTCTCTGGAAGGACCAGGTGCCGGCGTTCGTTCCAGCGGGCCCGACGACGGCCGCGTGGGCAGCCAGATCGTCGGGCGTGCGGGGCATGCCGTTCGCCTTCAGATAGGCGGGCGACGCCACGATCACGCGTTGCGTCCGGCCGATCAAGCGCGCAGCGGCGCTCGAATCGGCAAGCTCACCGAGGCGGAGCGCGAGGTCGATTCCATCCTTGAGCGTGTCCTGTCGCTGATCGTTCATCAGCAGGGTGACGTTCAGCGCAGGGTGGCGCGCCAGGAAGGCCGGCATCAAGGGGATGATCTCGCGCACGCCGAAGCTTCCAGGCATCGCGACGCGAAGGGCTCCGCGGAGCTCCCGCGAGCCGCGGGCCGCGTGGTCGGCGTCCTCGAGCGAGGCGAGGATCGCTTCGACGCGGGCCAGATAGTCGTTGCCGACGTCGGTGAGCGCGACCGCCCGCGTCGTGCGGGTGATCAGGGCCGCACCGACGTCCTGTTCGAGCGCCGCGATGATGCGCGACACGGAAGGCTGAGACAGGTCGAGCTCGCGTGCCGCGGCCGAGAAGCTGCCCGAGCGAGCGACACGCACGAAGAGGCGAAGTGCCAGCAGCTTGTCGGTCATGGACGAAGTATGGGCGGCGTCGACGAGGGCTCACCGATGCGGCTTGGGACTGCGCCGACGATGCTTCTTAGAATCCGGGCTCGATGTCTTCATGCGGGAATCCGTCACCGTGGCTACCGTCCTCGACAAGGAACTCAAGCGACAGGTCAGCGTCGAGGGCGCTGACGACATGGTCGCGCTCGACCCTGATGGGATCCGGCTGACCCTGAAGGGCAAGCGGCGATAAACGCATGTCGACGCCGATCACGATCAACCTGCCGCATCAGCATGGCCGCATCGAGGCGCGCCGCCGCATCGAGGCGGGCTTCGCGAAGGTCGTCCATTCCTTGCCCGGCGGTGCTGGCGGCTACACCGAGCGCTGGGAAGGCGACCGACTCGTCTTCA
>CAZZVH010000468.1:0-2909 GCA_964657365.1 uncultured Burkholderiaceae bacterium | reverse complement strand
TCCTGAAGCGCGACCTCACCTACACCGAGAGCGCGGCGCTCGCCAAGGAGCAGGAAGAGATGTTCCTGTACCGCGCGATGCAGAACGACATCGTCTCGCAGGTGCTGCGGCGTCTCGCGTCGGTCCAGCTGCTCTAGGGCCGGATCCGCGTGCAGATCCGCAACGACGCCCTCGCCGGCCACCTGAAGCGGGGCCTGGCGCCGGTCTACACGGTCTGGGGCGACGAGACGCTGCTGGTGCAGGAGGCCTGCGACGCGATCCGCGCCGCCGCCCGCGCCGAAGGCTACAGCGAGCGGCAGGTGCATACCGTCGCCGGTGCGCACTACGACTGGAGCAGCCTGCTGGGCGCGGCGCAGGCACGCAGCCTGTTCGCCGACCGGCAGCTGGTCGAGATCCGGATCCCGTCGGGCAAGCCCGGCAAGGACGGCTCCGATGCGCTGCAGCGCTACTGCGAGACCGCGCTGGCCGATGCCAACCGCGACGTCGTCACGCTCATCCAGCTGCCGCGCCTCGACGGCATGCAGCAGAAGAGCGGCTGGTTCGCGGCGCTGGACCGGGCCGGCCTCGCGGTGCGCGTCCATCCGGTCGAGCGCGCGGCGTTGCCGGCCTGGATCGTCGAGCGCCTGTCGGCGCAGGGGCAGGGCGTGCGCTCGGGGCCGGAAGGGCAGCGCACGCTGGCCTTCTTCGCCGATCGTGTCGAAGGCAACCTGCTGGCCGCGCACCAGGAGATCCAGAAGCTCGGCCTGCTCTATCCGCCCGGCGAGCTCGGCTTCGAGCAGATCGAGGCGGCAGTGCTCAACGTCGCCCGCTACGACGTCTTCAAGCTCGGCGAGGCGGTGCTGGCCGGCCAGGCGGCGCGGGCCCTGCGCATGCTCGAAGGCCTGCAGGCCGAAGGCGAGGCGGCCGTGCTCGTGCACTGGACGCTGAGCGAGGACATCCGCGGCCTGAAGCGCGTCAAGGATGCGCTGGGCAGCGGCAAGCCGATGCCGCTGGCCTTGCGCGAGGCAAGGGTCTGGGGCGCCAAGGAGCGCGTCTTCGAGCGCGCCCTGCCGCTGCTGAGCGACAGCACGCTCTCGCACCTGCTCGACGCGGCGCAGGTCTGCGACGGCCTGGTCAAGGGGCTGAAGCACCCCGACTGGCCGCTCGATCCATGGCAAGGGCTGAAGCGGCTGGTGCTGATGCTGGTCGAGCACACGGCGCGGGTCGGCACGCGGCCGGCGCTGCGGCTCGCGTTGTCGGCCTAGGGAGCGGGCGTCCCGCCGCAGCGGGCGACCAGCATCGCCAGCGCGCGGTCGACCGACGCAGCGCGGATGGCGGCTCGATCGCCGGTCGCCCGCAGCAGCGTCGCCTCGGTCGGCTCGCCGACCGCCGCGGTCGCGATCCAGACGGTGCCCACAGGCTTGGCCGGCGTGCCGCCGCCCGGCCCGGCGATGCCTGTCACCGCCACCGCGACGCCGGCCGACGAGTGCGCGAGCGCGCCCGCCGCCATGGCACGCGCGACCGCTTCGCTGACGGCGCCATGCTCGGCGATCAGGCCCTCCGGCACGCCGAGCATCTGCGTCTTGGCGGCGTTCGAGTAGGTGACGAAGCCGCGCTCGAACCATTGGCTGGAGCCGGCCAGCCCCGTGCAGGCGGCCGCGATCAGGCCGCCGGTACAGGACTCCGCGGTCACCATCGTCGCGCCGCGCGCGGTCAATGCGGCGGCCAGGCGTTCGACCAGCGTTGCGGTGCCGCTCATGCGAAACGCCATGCCGCCACGACGAGCAAGGTGCAGAGCGCGGCCACGACATCGTCGATCAGGATGCCGAAGCCCTGGGCCCAGCCGATCGCCTGGCCCGGCTTCAGCTTGAAGCGCCGATCGGCCCAGCCGACAGGGCCCGGCTTGACGGCGTCGAAGAAGCGGAACAGGGCGAAGGCGATGGCCTGTGCCCAGAAGCCCGCCGGCATGACGAGCCAGAGGATCAGCCAGAACGCGACGACTTCGTCCCAGACGATGGACGACGGATCCGCCTGGCCGAGATCGCGCGCCGTCACCGTGCAGGCCCACCAGCCGACGAGTGCCGAGACAACGAGGACGATCGCCCGCGCCGCGTCGCCCATCGCCGGCTGCAGCGCATCGAAGACGAACCAGGCCCAGAGCGTTCCCGCCGTGCCCGGCGCGAACGGCGCGAGGCCGCTGCCGAAGCCGAGCGCGAGCACGTGCGCCGGGTGGGCGAGCATGAAGCGCCAGCTCGGGCGGCGCGCGATCACGCGCACCGGCACGGGCACCGCCGGTTCAGCGGTCATGCTGTTCCGCCGGAGCCGCGAAGTGATCGAACGAGGCCGAAGGCGCGGCCACTGGTCGACCCGAGCCGTCGTTCCAGCGGATGCCCGCACCCGCCGTGATCGCGCCGATGCGCGTGACGGCGCTGCCGGTGGCAACCGCCGCTGCCGAGACGGCGGCGCGCCGATCGCCCGGCGCGGTGAAGACGAGCTCGTAGTCGTCGCCGCCCGTGAGCAGGCATTCGTGCTGCAGGGCTGCCGGCTGCGCCGCCAGGTCGGCGCTTCGCGGCAAGGCATCGACGTCGACCACTGCCGCCACCCCGGAGCGGCGCAGGACATGGCCGAGATCGCCGGCGAGGCCGTCCGAGACGTCGATCGCGGCACTGGCGATGCCGCGCAGGGCCTGTCCGAGGGCGACCCGCGGCTCCGGCTCTTCCATGGCCCGGCGCACCCGCGCGAACGCATCGGCATCGAGCGCCGCACGGCCGCGGAACACCTCGAGTGCCAGGCGGGCGTCGCCGAGCGTGCCGCTGACGTAGACGTCGTCGCCCGGCCGGGCCCCTGAGCGGAGCAGCGCCCTTCCGTGCGGCACCTCGCCGAAGACGGTGATGGCGATCGTCAGCGGCCCGCGCGTCGTGTCGCCGCCG
>CAZZVH010000467.1:0-2919 GCA_964657365.1 uncultured Burkholderiaceae bacterium | reverse complement strand
AGCACCTGCTGCAGATGGTCGCGCTCGTAGAGGAAGCTGAAGAAGGCCCACTCGAGCACGTAGCCGAACAGCGCCGCGAGCGCGACGCCGACGACCATCCGCGTCATGAACCAGTCGCCGAACCACGGCGCCAGCGCGAAGGCGAGGTAGGCGCCCAGCATGTAGAAGCTGCCGTGCGCCAGGTTGATGACGCCCATGATCCCGAAGATCAGCGTCAGCCCGCTGGCGACGAGGAACAGCAGCAGGCCGTACTGGACGGCGTTGAGGCACTGGACGAGGAAGGTGGCGAGATCCATCGCCGGGGCTACCGGCGACGCGTCAGAGCTTGCACCCGCGGGCCGGGTCGGCCAGCGCCTTGACGGCGACCGAACGGAACTCGTTGTTCTTGCCCTTGACCTCGCGCAGGTAGATGTCCTGCACCGGGTTGCCGGCGGCCGACAGGGTGAACTTGCCGCGCGGGCTGTCGACCACGGTCTTGCGCATCGCCGCCGTCAACTGCTCGCGCTTGGAGAGGTCGCCGTTCACGGCCTTGAGGCCGGCGCCGAGGATCTGCGCGGCGTCGTAGCCCTGCACCGCATAGACGTCGGCGTTGGTCTTGTAGGCGACCGCGTAGGCCGTCCGGAAGGCGTTGTTGCGCGGCGTGTCGAGGTTGTCGGCGTAGTGCAGCGTGGTGAGCATGTTCTGCGCCGCGGCGCCCTGGGCTTCGAGCGTGCCGTCGGTCAGGAAGCCGGGCCCGTAGAGCGGGATCGTCTTGTCGAGGCCGGCGGCCGCGTAGTCCTTGACGAACTTCACGGCGCCGCCACCGGCGAAGAAGGCGTAGACCGCATCGGGCTTCTGCGCCGCGATCTCGGTCAGCAGCGCCTGGAACTCGACGTTCGGGAACGGCAGCGTCAGGTCCTTGACGACCTTGCCGCCGTTCTTCTCGAAGCCCTCGGTGAAGCCCTTGGTCGATTCCGTGCCGGCCGCGTAGTTCCAGGTGATCGTCATCGCCCGCTTGATGCCCTTGCCGCCGGCGACGACGCCCATCGCGTAGCCCGGCTGCCAGTTCGTGAACGAGCTGCGCACGATGTTCGAGGCGCACATCGCCCCGGTGATCGCATCGGCGCCGGCGTTGGGGATCACGAGCAGCGTGTTGCTGTCCTTCGCGGCCTTGGCCATCGCCAGCGCGACGCCGGAATGCACGGTGCCGACCAGGACGTCGACGCCGTCGCGCCGGATGAGCTTGTTGACGTTGTCGGTCGCCTTGGCCGGCTCCGATTCGTCGTCGACCTTGAAGTACTGGATCTCTCGGCCGCCGAGCTTGCCGCCCTGCTCCTGCACGTAGAGCTTGAAGCCGTTCTCGATGGCGATGCCGAGGGCTGCGTACGTGCCCGAGTACGGCAGCATCAGGCCGACCTTGATCGGCGCGGCAGGCGACTGCGCATCGGCGCCCGACATCGTGATGGCGGCGAGCAACGCGGCGGCAGCGGCGAGAGCGGTTCGGCGAGCGTGCATGGACGGTTTCCCTTAGAGATCGTTGTGGTCGAGGATGAAGCGGCCTGCTTCACGCGTCAGCGTCTGCGGCTGGTCGCGATGCGGCGAGTGTCCGCATCGTGGAATCGCGAGCAAGCGGGTTTTCGGCAATCGACGCGCGATGGCGCGGATCTGCGCGAGCGTTCCGTACTCGTCGTCCTCGCCCTGCACCGCCAGGACGGGCGCGGCGATCGTCGCGATGTCGCGCTCGATGTTCCAGTCGCGGAACGCCGGGTTCAGCCAGGCGTCGTTCCAGCCGTGGAAGGCCGAGTCGGGATCGTCGTGGTAGCGGGCCAGGCGGGCCCGCAGGTCGGTCGTCTCGTAGGCGTCGCGTGCCTGTTCGATGCTCGCGACCGAGACGTCCTCGACGAAGAGATGCGGCGCGATCGCGACGACGCCGGCGACGTCGTGGCCCGCCGCGTGGAGCAGCGCGATCGAGCCGCCGTCGCTGTGGCCGAACAGCCAGGGCCGCGCGATGCCGACCGCGGCGAACAGCGCGGGCAGCACGTCGTTCGCCTGCCGGTGCATGAAGTCGGGCGCCCAATGCTCGCCGTGCGGCCGCGGCGTCGAGCGGCCGTAGCCGGGGCGCGAGAAGACGAAGCCGCGCAGGTTGTGCGCCGCGCAGAAACGCTGCGGGAAGTCCTTCCACATCGCGATCGAGCCGAGCCCTTCGTGAAGAAAGACGATCGGCGGCGAGAGTGCCTCGACGTCGCCGACCCAGCGGTACTCGATCCGCTGCGGCAGGCCGCGCCAGTCGATCGACGCGACACCGTCGCGCGTGTCGGTCTCGGCGTCGCCGTGGCCCCCGCTCACTCCTTGATCCGCTCGCGTTCGCGATCACGCAGGCGGAAACGCTGGATCTTGCCGGTGGCGGTCTTCGGCAGCTCGTCGACGAACTCGAACGAGCGCGGGTACTTGTAGGCAGCCAGCCGTTCCTTGACGAAGGCCTTGAGCTCGGCGTCGCTGGTCGCGTGGCCGGGCTTGACGACGACGAACGCCTTGCTCTTGACCAGCCCGTCGCCGTCCTCGATGCCGATCACGGCCGACTCCAGCACCGCGGGATGCTGCATCAGCGTCGACTCGACCTCGAACGGCGAGACCCAGACGCCGCTCACCTTCAGCATGTCGTCGCTGCGGCCGGCATAGGTGTAGTAGCCGTCGGCGTCGCACGAGTACTTGTCGCCGCTGCGCGTCCAGCCGCCCTGGAAGGTGTCGCGCGAGCGTTCGCGGTCGGCCCAGTACATGAGCGCCGCGCTCGGGCCCTTGATGAAGAGGTCGCCGACCTCGCCGCGCGCCACCGGCCGGCCGTCGTCGCCGCGCAGCTCGACCTCGTAGCCGTCGACCGGCTTGCCGGTGGTGCCGTAGCGCACGTCGCCGGGACGGTTCGAGATGAAGATGTGCAGCATC
>CAZZVH010000466.1:0-2925 GCA_964657365.1 uncultured Burkholderiaceae bacterium | reverse complement strand
GGCAGCGCCGTCGAGCGCTCGCGCGCCGCCATCCTCGACGCGCTGCGCGGCGAGCACCGCCCCGGGAAGTGACGGCCGGCGAGGGCATGGTCGAATCCACGATGGCTGCGCGACCCCACATCGTCTTCATCGTCGCCGACGACCTCGGTTTCGCCGATCTCGGCTGCTACGGCGGCCGCGCTCCCGTGTCGCCGGTGCTCGACCGGCTGGCCGCCGGTGGCATGCGCTTCACCCAGGGCTACTCGAACTCGCCGGTCTGCTCGCCGACGCGGTTCGCGCTGATGACGGCGCGCTACCAGTACCGTCTGCGCGGCGCCGCCGAGGAGCCGATCAACAGCCGGAGCCGCGGCAGCACGACGCTCGGCCTGCCGCCCGAGCACCCGACGCTGCCGTCGCTGCTGAAGGGCGCCGGCTACCGCACCGCGCTGGTCGGCAAATGGCACCTCGGCTACCCGCCGGCGTTCAGCCCGCTGCGCTCCGGCTACGACGAGTTCTTCGGGCCGATGTCGGGCGGCGTCGACTACTTCACCCACTGCGATTCGCGCGGCACCCACGATCTCTTCGAAGGCGACGCGGAGCACCACGCCGAGGGCTACCTCACCGACCTGATCTCCTCGCGCACCGTCGAGACCATCGAGCGCTTCGCGTCGGCGCCGGGCGGCGCGCCGTTCTTCATCAGCGTTCACTACACGGCGCCGCACTGGCCCTGGGAGACACGCGACGACGCGGCCCTCGCGCTCGAGGTGAAGGACAACCTGTTCCACCTGCACGGCGGCAACATCCACACCTACCGCCGCATGATCGAGCACATGGACGAAGGCATCGGACGCATCGTCGCCACGCTCGAGGCGCACGGCCTGGCGCGCGACACGCTGCTCGTCTTCACCAGCGACAACGGCGGCGAGCGCTTCTCCGACAACTGGCCGCTGGTGGGCGGCAAGATGGATCTCACCGAGGGCGGCATCCGCGTGCCGTGGATCGCGCACTGGCCGGCGACGGTCGCCGCCGGCGGCACCAGCGAGCAGCTCTGCATGACGATGGACTGGTCGGCGACGATGCTCGATGCGGCCGGCGTGGCGCCGCACCCCGACTACCCGCTCGACGGCGTCTCGCTGCTCGACGTGCTGCGCGATCCGGCACACCGTTTCGATCGGCCGTTGCACTGGCGCATGAATCACCGCGGCCAGCGCGCCCTGCGCCTGGGCGACTGGAAATACCTCCAGGTCGACGCGCACGAATACCTCTTCGACATCCCGGCCGACGAGCGCGAGCGCGCCAACCACGCGTCGCGCGATCCGATTCGCCTGCAGGCGATGCGCGACGCCTGGCTGGCCTGGAACGCGACCATGCCGCCGATCCCGGACGACGCGACCGTCAGCCTCGGCTACGGCGTCAAGGACATGCCGCAGCGCTGACACGGCCGCGCCGGCGCGGACGCTTGCTACGATCCGGGCCCTTTCGCCGCCGCCGCTTTTCTCCATGACCGACACACGCCGCTCCTTCCTTTCACGTTGTTCCTTCGCTGCCGGCGCAGCCGTGGTCGCTGCGCTCGCATGGCCAGGCAGCGACGCGTCGGCGCAGGGCGCGTCGGCCGGCTGGCCGAACCGGCCGATCCACATCGTCATTCCGTACGCAGCAGGCTCGTCGCCCGACGTCTTCGCGCGGATCGTCTCCGAGAAGATCGCGCCGAAGCTCGGCCAGGCGATCGTCGTCGACAACAAGCCCGGCGCCGGCGGCAACACCGGCACGCTGTTCGTCACGCGTGCGGCGCCCGACGGCTACACCTTGCTCGTCAGCACCAACGGGCCGCTGGTCTACAACACGGTGCTCTACAGGAAGCTCGGCTACGACCCGTTCACGGAGCTGCGGCCGGTCGTGCTCGGCGGCTCGCAGGCCTCGGTCTGCGCGGTGCGTGCCGATTCCGGCATCGGCAGCATCGGCCAGCTGGTGAGTTCCATGAAATCGCACCCGGGACAGTACAACTTCGCCTCGATCGGGGTCGGCAGCCTGTCGCATCTCGGCGTCGAGCTGCTCAAGTCGAAGACCGACACCTTCGCCGTCCACATTCCGTATGCGTCGTCGCCGCTGGCGATCGTGGCGCTGATGCAGGGCGACGTGCAGTTCGCCTGCGTGCCGGGCGTGGCCGTGATGCCGCAGGTCAAGGCCGGCAAGCTGCGCGCCCTGGCGGTGACGACCGCGAAGCGCAGCGCGCTGATGCCCGACATCCCGACGCTGAAGGAATCGGGCCTGCCCGACGTCGACAACACGGCATGGATGGCGCTGATGGCGCCGGCCGGCACGCCCACCGAGATCGTCGAGCGCATGAACCGCGAGATCAACGAGGCGCTGCTGCAGCCCGACGTGCGCGAGAAGCTGGCCAGCGCCTACATGGAGCCCGCCGGTGGCAGCGCCGACGACCTGCGCAAGTTCATGCAGCGCGAGCTCGCGGTGATGACGCCGGTGATCAAGCGCAGCGGCGCCACGATCGACTAGTCCCCGCGTGGCTTCGACCAACGCCATGCCCACCGACGCAGCCGGCCTGGACCGCTTCATCGATGCCCAGGCTCCTGTCTACGCCGAAGCCCGCGCCGAGCTCGCGGCCGGAAGCAAGCGCAGCCACTGGATGTGGTTCGTCTTTCCGCAGCTGAAAGGCCTCGGCCGCAGCTGGATGGCGACGCACTACGGCCTGACGGATGCGGCCGAGGCCGCCGCCTACCTGGCGGACCCGATCCTCGGCCCGCGCCTCGTCGACTGCACGCGTCTCATGCTGGCGGTTCGCGGCAGGTCGGCGCTGCAGATCCTCGGCTCGCCCGACGACCTGAAGTTCCGCTCCTGCATGACGCTGTTTGCGCAGGTGGCACCCGCGGAGCCGGTCTTCGCCGAGGCACTCGACCGCTACTTCGACGGGCTCCGCGACAAGCGCAC
>CAZZVH010000465.1:0-2928 GCA_964657365.1 uncultured Burkholderiaceae bacterium | reverse complement strand
GAGAACAGCGCGTAGTAGGCGAGCGCCGCGCCCATGCTCGGCGCGTAGTCGTCGACCCAGGCGACGAACGCCTGCTTCGCGACCAGCCAGATGTCGGTGAGCTTCATCGACCGATGGTAGCGAGCGTCGCCGATTCAGAACGTTTCATGGCCGATTCAGGCCGCTGAAGGACGCCTCAGGGGTATCGGCGCGACAGTCTCGTCACACCAAACGCATCTCCGGATGCAACCCACCAGGACGACGACATGAACACCACTTCCAACCGCACCCGCCTCGCCTCCGCCACCGCCGCCCTGGCCATCACCTTCGTGCTGCTGCAGTCGGTCTGCGCGATCGCCGACCACGGCAACGCGGTGCAGCTGGCCGCCGCCAGGGCAGCCCACCCGACGGTGGTCGCCCTGGGTCGTTGAGGCGCCGGGAGACCCGCCACCGCGTCACAGCTCGAGGGTCACGCCGGCGACGATGTTGAAGTTCACGCCTGTCAACGGGCCCACCTTCGAAACGGGCGTGTAGGTCGGCGGCGTCGAATAGCGCCCGGCAGCGTCCGCGCCCTCTTGGCTGGGCACCCAAAGATTGCCGACCGCGTGGATGGTGAAGGCTTCCTGGGTCTGGGACACGTTCAGCCCTGGTCCCATGTTGCCAGTCAGCGTGTTGCCACCCGGACTGGCCTGGGTGCCGAGATCGATGTTCAGGGCCGCGTAGACGGCGATCGCTCCGTAGGTCCCGTTGCCGTTGTTCGAGAGGTTGGTCGTGCGCACCTTGAACGTTCCGCCGAGGCCCGCGGCCAGGATGGCGTAGTCATGGTTGCCGGTGATCGCCGAATTCCTGATGTCGAAGGAGGTCGTCGATGTCCCTGCCCAATGGATCGCGTCGTAGTTGTCCGTCATCGTGACGCCGTCAAGCGACACGATCGCGTCGGCTCCGCCCTGGTCGCTCAAGATGGCATAGCTGGCCAACGGCGCCTGCACGCCGTGGCTGATGCTGCTGTTCTTGATGGTGATGGTCGGCACGTTGGCGGTGGTGGTGACCATGATCCCGACGGCGTGGTGCGAGATCTGCGAGCTGTCGATCGAGATGATGTTCGTGCCGGCAGTGACGATCCCGCGGCTGACGTTGTCGATCAACGCGCTGTTCTGCAGGAAGACCTGTGCGTTATCCGTCGCCACGATCGCGTTCGCCTGGCGGTTCTGGATCGTCGTGCCGTCGAGCGTCAGCTTGCTGTTGCCCGCCACGAGGAAGAGCGGATAGACCGTGTACGCCGAGTTGCCGTCGACGATGCCGCCCTGGACCAACAGTTCGCCAGAGCCGCTCAACGAGATCACTGCATCCTGGCCCGCGCTGAGGTTCGACGTGTAGAGGCCTCCGACGAGCGCACCCGGCGTCATCGTCGCCTTGACGTTGCCGCCGATCACGAAGGAGGCTTCCTGCGTCGTGCGCACGCCGGTGATCAGCAGCGTCGGCGTGCCCGTCGTGCTGGTGGCCGTGATGCTGCCGGCGTTGACGTTGCTGACATCGCGGTCGAGCACGATGCCGTTGACCTTGGCCGAGCCGGCCGCGACCAGCGGCCCGTTGGTGACCACGGCACCGCCTGCCGAGACGGCCTTCAGGGTCACGCCGTCCGGAATGGTCTCGGCGTTCGGACTCTGCGTCGCGACGTCGTAGAGGCCGCTGACCAGCCAGACCGTCGATCCGCTCAGCGCACCGGCGAGGCCTTTGGCGATCGTCTTGCAGGGCGCGGCCTGCGAGCACGCGTTCCCGTCCGAGCCGGCGTTGACATCGACGAAGCGGTCGCCGCTCGAGGCGACGACGACGGTGAGCGCCGCCGGCGTGCCCGGCCCGCTCGCGTTGCTGGCCGTCAGGGTGTAGGTGGTGGTGGCGGTCACGGGAGACGGCGTCGTGTACGACGTCCCGGTGAGGGGGCCGATCGTCGGGCCTGCAGTCGATGCGATGGAGAACGAATCAGCGAGCGGCGCGGCCCAGTTCAGCGTCACCGGGCCGCCGTTCGAAGGCAGCGTCGCAGGCGATGCCGTGAACGAGGTGATCGTCGGCACCGGCTTGGGAATGAAGGTGACGTGCACGGTCGCCGTGGCGTGGGTCGGATTGGTGTTGGCCGCCGTGAGCGTGAAGGTCGTGTCCGCGGTGACGGGCACGGTCTTGCTCGTGAGGCCGGTGACGTCGACCGCCGGCCCGGCGCCCGCCGCGAGCGTGAGCGTGTCGGCGCCGGTGCTCGTCCATTGCAGCAGCGTGGTGGGAGCATTCCAGGAGACAGCCGTCGGCGTGGCCGTGAAGGAGCCGATCGTCGGCGCGCCCTGCGGGCCGATCTGCACGGTCACCGTGGCCGAGCCCGGGCCGCTGGGGTTGGTGCCCGTCAGCGTGAAGGTCGTCGTCGCCGTGACGGTGACCACGGTGCTGGCCAGCCCGGTGACGTCGACGGGCGCGCCGCCCGCGCTCGATGTCAGGACGAGCGTGTCGGAGTAGTTGGGCGAGCCGAGGCCCGGCGTGGTCCAGGCGAGCGTGACTGGCTGGCCGCCGAAGGCAGCAGTGCTCGGGGTCGCGGTGAAGCTGGTGATCAGCGGCGTCGCCGCGTCGAACGTCTGCGACGCGGTCGCCTGGTTGCCGGCCGCGTCGAAGGCTTTCGCGTAGAAATGATGCTCGCCGGAGTAGATCTGGTCGACCGGCATCGGCGCCGATTCCCACATGTACGGCGGCGCGGTGAAGCTGCCGAGCGCGGACTTGAGGATCACGAACGGCTGGAGAAGGATGGGGTTGCCTTGATGGACCGTTTCTTCGCTCAACTCGACGCGCTTGAGCAACAGGTTGTCGCTAGCGCTCGCCTCGAGGTGGACCTTGGCCATGCCGTTTCCAGTCGGGATCACGGTCGTGTTGGTGGTGAACTGAACCACCGGCGGTGTCTTGTCGAGGAGGATC
>CAZZVH010000464.1:0-2938 GCA_964657365.1 uncultured Burkholderiaceae bacterium | reverse complement strand
TTTCGTGTCGCCGGCCTACGACATCGCCAACCTGGCGCCGCAGAAGATCGACTTCAGGATGGGCGGGCTCATCACCTCGATCCTGTCGGTGCTGGTCTGCCCCTGGCTCTTCGTCTCCAGCCCGCATGCGATCACGGTGTTCGTGAGCATCTTCGGCGCGGTGCTCGGGCCGATGTTCGGGATCATGGTCGCCGACTACTACCTGGTGAAGCGCCAGACGATCGTGCTCGCAGACCTGTACACGATGTCGCCGGCCGGCTCGCTGCACTTCGACGGCGGCTGGAACCGGAAGGCGCTGTTCGCGCTCGCTGTCTCCGGTGCGCTCTCGATCGGGCTGTCGCTCGCCGGCGCCTTCGGCCTGATGTTCAACGTCGGCGACTGGGGCTGGCTGATCGGCTCGGCGTCGGGCGCGATCGTCTACGTCGCGATCAACCGGATGGGCCTCGCGCCGATGCCGCGCCAGGCGCGGGCGTGAAGCGCGTCGAGGTCTTCGCCAGATAGAACCATTCCTGGCCGGCGGCGCACGTCGGGTTCGGAAAGACGATGCGGCCGTCGAACGGCGCCGTCACCGGCGTGCCGTCGTGCCGCGTGCCGATCCGGTCGCCGGCCGAGACGGCGTCGAAGCTCGTCCAGGCGCGCACGAACGCGTCGCCGGCGTCGAGCTTGTCGACGACCTCGCAGAGCCGCAGCGCGTCGAGCGGCTCCGGCGACGGATCGGGCCGATCGATCAGCCGCAGATGAGCGAGCGTCGCCAGGATCGCGCGGTAGGCGACGTGCGGCGCCTCCGGATCGTCGTGCTGGCCGCATTCGAGCGTGAGCGCGCAGCCGCCGGTCGAGCGCATGTACTCGGTGGTGCCGATGCCGTAGCGCGGGTCGAGATCGAGCGCAGCCCCCGGCAACGATGCGGCGAGCGCCTGGCGGCGCGCCACGCCCGCGGCGTAGGTGTCGAGCCAGCCGTCGACAGCGCGGCCGACGCCGAGCCGCAGCGCGAGCGCTTCCTCCCGCGCCGCCTGCGCGAACGGCTCCAGCGGGCCGTCGTTGTCGGCCGGCCCGAGGAACACGAACGGCGTGCCCGGCGACGAGAACGAATGCAGGTCGAGCAGCACCTCGTGGGCCGCCAGCAGCGGGCAGAGCCAGTTCGCGACGTGGTCCTCGAACTCGTGCGGCGCGTCGGTCGGCGCCAGCCTGCGGTTGAGGTTGCGCTCGCCGGTGCGGCGGTGCGCCGCATACGCCATCGGGTTCGCGACCGGCACCAGTGTCAGCCGTCCCGACGCCAGCGCCAGCGTGCCGGCATCGATCTCGGCGGCCACGCGCGCGATGGCGCGGGTGCCGCAGGTTTCGTTGCCGTGCACGGCGCCGAGCACGATCAGCCGCACGCCGTCGCGGAGGCTGGCGTAGGTGACCGACTTGAAGGGCGGCATCTCGGTCGTCATCGGCAAGGCGGGATGCTAGCGCGCCTGCTACCCTTGCCGCGATGAAGCCACCCGTCGCCGCACCCGTGCGCCCCTTTCCCACGGCACAGGAAGACGCCGTGACCGAGACCGTCAGCCCGGACGTGCGCTACGAGGGGCCGGAAAGCTCGTACCGGCTGGCCTTCACGGACACCGACTTCCTGCTTCGCGAGGAGCTGCGGCCGGTGCGCGTGCAGCTCGAGCTGCTGAAGCCGCAGCTGGTGCAGGACGAACAGGGCGTGGAGACGACGGTCGTCATCTTCGGCAGCGCCCGCATCCTGGCGCCCGAAGTGGCGGCGCGGGAGCTCGATTACGCCCGGGCGGCGGGCGATCCGCAGGCGCTCAAGGTGGCCGAGACCAAGGCCGCGATGTCGCGCTTCTACGAGGAGGCGCGGCGCTTCTCGGCCATCGTCACGCGGCGCTCTGCCAGCCTGCCGCAGCCGCTCTACGTCGTCACCGGCGGCGGCCCGGGCATCATGGAAGCGGGCAACCGCGGCGCCTTCGAAGTCGGCGGCAAGAGCGTCGGTCTCAACATCGTCCTGTCGCACGAGCAGACGCCGAACCGCTTCATCACGCCGGAGCTGTGCTTCCAGTTCCACTACTTCGCCCTGCGCAAGATGCACTTCCTGATGCGTGCGGTCGCGCTGGTGTGCTTTCCCGGCGGCTTCGGCACGCTCGACGAGCTGTTCGAGGTGCTGACGCTGGTGCAGACGGGCAAGTCGCGGATGCGGCCCATCCTGCTGTTCGGTCGCGAGTTCTGGACCCGGCTCATCCACTTCGACGTGCTGGTCGAGACCGGGATGATCGCGGCCGAAGACGTGCACCTGTTCCATTTCGTCGAGACCGCCGAGGAGGCCTGGTCGGTGCTGGCAGCACAGTTCCAGTGGCCGGACGCGCCGCTCCCGGAGCTCCCGCCGATGCCTGACCACCCCCGGAGCGCGCCATGACCACCCGCATCAGCTTGGTCGGCGCGCCGACCGACCTCGGCGCCGGCAGTCGCGGCTCGAGCATGGGGCCGGAAGCCTTGCGCGTGGCCAGCATCGGCCCCGTGCTCGAAGGCCTCGGTCTCGAGGTCGTCGACCGTGGCAACCTGACCGGCCCGCCCAATCCGTGGAAGCCGCCCGAGCAGGGTTACCGGCATCTCGACGCGGTCGCCGAATGGAACCGCAACGTCCACGATGCCGTCCATGCCGAGCTGGCGCAGGGCCGCATGCCGTTGCTGCTCGGCGGCGATCACTGCCTCGGCATCGGCTCGATCAGCGCCGTGGCCAGGCACTGCCGCGATGTCGGCAAGAAGCTGCGCGTGCTCTGGCTCGACGCCCACGCCGACTTCAACACCGCCCTGCTGACGCCGAGCGGCAACATCCACGGCATGCCGGTCGCGTGCCTGTGCGGCTTCGGGCCGCAGGAGCTGATCGAGATCGGCGGCCACGTGCCGGCGATCAGCCCGAAGTGGGTGCGCCAGATCGGCATCCGCAGCGTCGACG
>CAZZVH010000463.1:0-2966 GCA_964657365.1 uncultured Burkholderiaceae bacterium | reverse complement strand
ATCCAGCCACCCGCTGCGCGCTTCGGATCCGTGACGAGGCGCGTCTCGCGGGGCGAGGCAGGCGACAGATACAGCCGGCTCAGGATGCCTCGCGGGTCGGCGTCGAATTCCCGCTCGGCGACACCCGGCTCCTGGAAATAGAGGATGTAGAAGAAGTCGTCGCCGTAAGCCGCCTGCAGCTGATCGATCAGGGAACGCGGGCCGCGCCCGGCGTACGGCACGCTCATGGCGACCAGCGCCGTGAAGCGCTCCGGATGCAGCAGCATGCAATGCCACGCGACGATGGCGCCCCAGTCGTGTCCGACCAGCACCGCGGTCTTCTCGCCGAGCGCGTCGACGAGGCCGGCGATGTCGGCGGTCAGGTGGTGGATGTCGTAGTCCTCCACGGCATCGGGCTTGTCGGTCTGGCCGTAGCCGCGCATGTCGAGCGCCACGACGCGATAGCCCGCGTCGGCGAGGGCAGGCAGCTGGTGACGCCACGAATACCAGGACTCGGGCCAGCCGTGCACGAGAACCACCAGCGGTCCGCTGCCCATCTCGGCGATGCGCATCCGGATGCCGTTGGCCTGGACGAATCGCAAGGTCGGTTCCATGGCTGGCTCTTCTCTAGTCGACGCGTGCCGCGATGAGCACCGCGTTCGTGCCGCCGAACGCGAACGAGTTCGACATCGCCGCGCGCAGCGTGTCGCAGGGTCGAGCATCGCCGGTGACGAGATCGATGGCGAACGCAGGATCCGCCGCGACGACATGTGCAGTCGGCGGCAGCCGCCGCGCAGCCAGCGCGCGGATCGCCACCAGCAGCTCGACCGCGCCACCGGCGCCGAGCAGGTGGCCGTGGATGGCCTTGCTCGAGCTCACCGGCACCGCGCCGGCGCCGAAGACCCGGCCGAGCGAGTCCGCCTCGACCGCATCGCCGGCGAGCGTGGCGGTGCCGTGGGCGTTGACGTAGCCGATGTCGGCGGCAGCGAGGCCGGCGTCGTCGAGCGCGGCATGCATCGCGCGGGCCTGGCCGGTTGCGTCGGGCTGCGTGATGTGCATGCCGTCGCAGTTGGTGGCGTAGCCGGCGAGCCAGGCGATGGCCGCTGCGCCACGCGCGGCAGCATGTGCCGCGGATTCGATGACGAACGCCGCTGCCGCCTCGCCGAGCGCGAAGCCGGCGCGGTCCGCGGAGAACGGCCGGCACACCGTCGCGGCGTCGTCGCCCGACGGTGAGCGCAACGGCGCCAGCACGCGCATCGCCTGCCAGCTCGCCAGCACGCCCGGCGTCAGCATCGACTCGCTGCCGCCGGCGATGGCGATGTCGATCCAGCCGGCGCGGATCGCACGCATCGCCTCGCCGATCGCCACCGCCGAGGAGGCGCACGCGCACGCATAGGCGAGGGAGGCGCCGCGGGCGCCGAACAGCAGTGCGATCTCGGCGACCGGCGCGTTCGGCATGGTCGTGACGACACTGGTCGGCCGCATCCGCCTGCGGTCGGCGTAGACGGTGCGGCAGGTCGCTTCGAAGGTCGCCGCGCCGGCCATGCCGCTGCCCCAGAAGATGCCCAGGCGTTCCGGCACGTAGCAGCCGGCGACGAGCCCGGCCGCGCTGGCCGCGTCGCGCGCCGCGGCCAGCGCCATCGCGGTGCCGCGGTCGAGCGGCACGCGCGACGGCGCGGCCTGCGCAGACGCGTCGAACGCGGCCGTGGCGACGGGCACCGGCGGCAGGTCGATGCCGGGCAGCTCGATCGCCTGCGCATGCACGCCCGACGCGCCGGCGAAGAGAGCGCGGTCGAAGGTCTGCAGCGTGTTGCCGAGCGGGCTCACGACGCCGGCGCCGGTGACGGCGACCGGCGCCGCGCCGCGGCTGGGCCTAGCCGGCAGCGACATCCTGCGCCGGCTTCGCGGCGATCGCCTCGTCGAGCAGCTGCGACAGCCGATCGAGCGTGATGCCGGCCTGCCGCGGATCGAGCTTGTCTTCGGGGATGCGGACGTCGAACCGGTCTTCGACGGCGAACACGAATTCCATCAAGGCGAGCGAATCGAGGCCGAGCTGCTCGAGGCTCGCCTCCGGGAAGACCTTCGCAGCATCGACGTGGAAGGTGTCGACGAGCACGGACGAAACGGCGTCGAAGGTCGGGTGGCTCATGCGGGAGGGAGGCGGGACGAAGGATCGGAGACGCGGCGAGGGCGCATCTTATGTCCCGTCGCGGCCGGGCCGCGCCGGCCCCGGGCAGAATCATCGCTGCCGTGTCCCTTGCGCGGCGACGCCCGTGCCGCTGACCTCCCTCGACCTCCCGTTCGCCGACGCCGCAGCTTCCGCGCCTCTGGCCGAGCGCCTGCGCCCGCAGAGCCTCGACGAGGTGATCGGCCAGCAGCATCTGCTGGGGCCCGGCAAGCCGCTGCGCGTCGCCTTCGAGGCCGGGCGGCTGCACTCGATGATCCTGTGGGGCCCGCCGGGCACCGGCAAGACGACGCTCGCCCGCCTGATGGCCGGCACCTTCGAGGCGCAGTTCATCGCCATGTCGGCCGTGCTCGGCGGCGTCAAGGACATCCGCGAGGCCGTCGAGCGTGCCCAGGCGGCGCAGGCGCAGGGCCGGCGCACGGTGGTGTTCGTCGACGAGGTGCACCGCTTCAACAAGAGCCAGCAGGACGCCTTCCTGCCGCATGTGGAGTCGGGCCTGTTCACCTTCATCGGCGCGACCACCGAGAACCCGTCGTTCGAGGTCAACTCGGCGCTGCTCTCGCGGGCCACCGTGCACGTCCTGAAGAGTCTCGACGACGCCGATCTCGCGACCCTCCTGGAGCGGGCCCGGGCCATGCTCGATGCGCCGCCGATGACCGACGCGGCGCGAAGCCGGCTGATCGCCTATGCCGACGGCGATGCCCGTCGCCTGCTCAACGCCTACGAGAACCTGGCCGTCACCGCGACGGGCGCCGCCGAGATCGACGAGACGCTGCTCGAGCAGGCGCTCGGCGAGCAGCTG
>CAZZVH010000462.1:0-2975 GCA_964657365.1 uncultured Burkholderiaceae bacterium | reverse complement strand
CGTACACGCAGGTCATGTTCTGACCCTTCTGGTTGATGATCGCGTCGATCGCCACCGCGGTCTTGCCGGTCTGGCGGTCGCCGATGATCAGCTCGCGCTGGCCGCGGCCGACGGGCACCATCGAGTCGATCGACTTCAGGCCGGTCTGCATCGGCTGGCTCACGCTCTGGCGCGCGATCACGCCGGGAGCGATCTTCTCGATCGGCGCCGAGAGCTTGGCGTTGATCGGACCCTTGCCGTCGATCGGCGCGCCGAGCGCGTTGACGACGCGGCCCTTGAGTTCCGGTCCGACCGGCACTTCGAGGATGCGGCCCGTGCACTTCACGGTGTCGCCTTCGGAGATGTGCTCGTACTCGCCCAGGATCACCGAGCCGACCGAGTCGCGCTCGAGGTTCAGGGCCAGGCCGTAGGTCGCCGAGCCGTCGGGTGCGGCCGGGAACTCGAGCATCTCGCCCTGCATCGCATCGGACAGGCCGTGGATGCGGCAGATGCCGTCGGTCACCGAGACGACGGTGCCTTCGTTGCGGATGTCGGCCGAGGTGGCGAGACCCTGGATGCGGCTCTTGATGAGCTCGGAGATTTCGGCGGGATTCAGGTTCATGGCGGGCTCCGGTCTGCAGTTCGGGCAGGCTGGTTGAAACTCAAGGGTTCGGGTCGGGACGGATGATGCCGGCGCGCCGCGTCAAGCGGTGAGCGCCGCCTTCATCTGCTCGAGACGGGCGCGGATCGAGGTATCTAGGACTTCGTCGCCGACGATGACGCGAACGCCGCCGATCAGCTCGGGCTGGACGACGACGTGCGCCTCGAGCTTGCGGCCGAAGCGCTTCTCCATCGCCGCGGTGACGACCGCGATCTGCGCCGCGTCGATCGGGAAGGCGCTTTCGATGGTCGCCTGCGAAGTGCCGCTTTTCGCGTCGACCAGCGCCTGGAACTGCGTCGCGATCTCGGGCAGCGCCGAGAGGCGGCCGTTCTCGATGACCATGCGCAGCAGGTTCTTCGCGGCGTCGCTCGGCGCGCCGCCCGACGGCATCTTCGCCACCGAGGTCAGCACGTCGAACACCTGGTCGGAGACGATCTTCGGGTTGTCGGCGAAGTGGCGCATCCGCGCATCGGCCGCGACCTGGCCGAGCGCGCTGATCTCGCCCGCGAGCGCGGCCGCATTGGCCGGCGTCGAGGCCTTCATCAGCGCCTCGGCGTAGGGCCGTGCAATGGTGGCGATCTCAGCCATGCTTGCTCAGAGCTCCGCGCGCAGCTGATTGAGGAGGTCGGCATGCACCTTGGCATCGACTTCCCGACGCAGGATCTGCTCGGCGCCCTTGACGGCCAGTGCAGCGACCTGCTCGCGCAGCGACTCGCGCGCCTTGGTCGATTCCTGCTCGGCCTCGGCGTGGGCGGCGGCGATGATCTTCGCGCCCTCGTCGGTGGCCTTGCCCTTGGCCTCCTCGACCATCGAGTGGGCGAGCCGCTCGGCATCGGCCAGGCGCTGCGCCGCGTCGCTGCGCGCCGACGAGAGCTCCTGCTCGACGCGCTGGTTGGCGGCGACGAGCTCGGACTTGGCCTTGTCGGCCGCCGAGAGACCCTCGCGGATCCTGGCGGCGCGTTCATCGAGCGCCGCCGTCAGCGGCGGCCAGATGAACTTCATCGTGAACCAGACCAGGAGCAGGAACACGATCAACTGAATGATCAGGGTGGATGTGATGCTCACGTCGAGACCTCGGCGAGAAAACGGGCTGGCCCGGCGGCGACGGCGCGACCGGACCGGCGAATCACTTGGGCAGGTTGGCGAGCTGGGCCAGGAACGGGTTCGCCGTCGTGTACCAGAGGGCGATACCCGTGCCGATGATGAACGACGCGTCGATCAGGCCCAGCAGCAGGAAGACCTTGGTTTGCAGCACGCCCATCAGTTCCGGCTGGCGAGCGGCCGATTCGAGGTACTTGCTGCCCATGATGCCGACGCCGACGCAGGCGCCCAGGGCGCCGAGGCCGATGATGAGGCCGGCAGCGACAGCGACGAGACCGATGAGTTCCATGATGACTCCAGTTGTAGTGAGAGAAAGAGAAGGGGAAAGGAAAGACGAACGAGAGACCGACAGCGCCGATCGGGGAGATCAGTGCGAGTCGTGGGCCTGGCCGATGTAGACCAGCGTCAGCATCATGAAGACGAAGGCCTGCAACGTGATGATCAGGATGTGGAAGATGGCCCAGGCCCAGCCGGCGCCGATCTGCAGCAGCGCCAGCAGCACGCCGCCGACGGAGAGCGTGAACGCACCGCCGAGCAGGGCGATCAGCAGGAAGATGAGCTCGCCGGCGTACATGTTGCCGAACAGCCGCATGCCGTGCGACACCGTCTTCGACACGAACTCGACCAGCTGCATCGCGACGTTGGCGATCGACAGCAGCAGAAAGCCGATCCACGTCAGCGGGTTGGCCGTCATCTTGACGGTGCCGAACGGCGCGACGTAGAGCTCGTGGAGGAAACCGCCCAGGCCCTTGATCTTGACGCTGTAGAACAGGCAGAGGATCAGCACGCCGAGCGACAGCGCCATCGTGATCGAGAGGTCGGCCGTCGGCACGACGCGCAGGTACGCGTGCTCCGGGTTGTGCCCCATGGCTCCGTAGGCCTGGCCCCAGATGGCCGGCAGCAGATCGACCGGCAGCAGGTCCATCGCGTTGAGCATGAAGATCCAGACGAACACGGTCAGCGCGAGCGGCGCCACCAGCTTGCGGCTGTCGGCGTTGTGGATGATGCCCTTGGCCTCGTTGTCGACCATCTCGAACAGGAACTCGACAGCGCCCTGGAACCGGCCGGGCACGCCGGACGTCGCCTTGCGCGCCGCCAGCCACAGGATGAAGCAGCCCAGCGCGCCGAGCGACGCGGAAATCACCACCGAGTCGAAGTTGATGACCGAGAAATCGACCAGGCCCTTCGGCTTGCCGGTGCCGAAATGGGTCAGGTGGTGAATGATGTATTCACC
>CAZZVH010000461.1:0-2993 GCA_964657365.1 uncultured Burkholderiaceae bacterium | reverse complement strand
GCGCCTCGTCGACCAGGATGGGCACGACGCGCGGGCCGATCTCCTTGTCGCGCAGCAGCTGCGTCAGGAAGCGCACGTAGGCCTGCGTGGTCGAGATCTCGCGGCCCTCGGCGGTCGGCTCGAGCACGGCATGGAAGGTCTCGAGCGGCGGCACGGTGAAGTGCTCGTCGGCTTTCGTGCGCCGATGCGGCAGGTAGCCGCCGAGCGCCGCGCGGCGCTCGTGCAGGTACTTCATCTCCGGCGTGTGCTCTTCCGGCATGAAGAACGGGATGTCGCCGAGCTTCTCGTCGGGGATCGGAATGTCCCAGCGGTCGCGGAAGGTCTTGACGTCCTCGTCGATCAGCTTCTTGGTCTGGTGCGCGGTGTTCTTGCCCTCGCCGCTCTTGCCCATGCCGAAGCCCTTGACGGTCTTGACGAGCAGGACGGTCGGCTGGCCCTCGTGGTGCGCCGCCTTGTGGAACGCCGCGTAGACCTTCTGCGGATCGTGGCCGCCGCGCTGCAGGCGCCAGACGTCCTCGTCGCTCATCTTCGCGACCATCTGCAGCAGCCTCGGATCCTGGCCGAAGAAGTGCTTGCGCACGAACGCGCCGTCGTTCGCCTTCATCGCCTGATAGTCGCCGTCGACGGTGTCCATCATCACCTTGCGCAGGATGCCGTCCTTGTCGCGCGCCAGCAGCGGGTCCCAGTAGCTGCCCCAGATCAGCTTGATGACGTTCCAGCCCGAGCCGCGGAACTCGCTCTCGAGCTCCTGGATGATCTTGCCGTTGCCGCGCACCGGGCCGTCGAGCCGTTGCAGGTTGCAGTTGACGACGAAGATCAGGTTGTCGAGCTTCTCTCGCGCCGCCAGGCCGATGGCGCCGAGCGATTCGGGCTCGTCCATCTCGCCGTCGCCGCAGAAGACCCAGACCTTGCGCTTGCTCGTGTCGGCGATGCCGCGGGCATGCAGGTACTTGAGGAAGCGCGCCTGGTAGATGGCCATCAGTGGGCCGAGGCCCATGGAGACCGTCGGGAACTGCCAGAACTCGGGCATCAGCTTCGGATGCGGATAGCTCGAGATGCCCTTGCCGTCGACCTCCTGGCGGAAGTGGAGGAGCTGCTCCTCGCTGAGCCTGCCCTCGAGAAAGGCGCGGGCGTAGACGCCGGGCGACGAGTGGCCCTGGATGTAGAGCAGGTCGCCGCCGTGATCGGCCGACTCCGCATGCCAGAAGTGATTGAAGCCGGTGCCGAACATCGTCGCCAGCGATGCGAAGCTGGAGATATGGCCGCCGAGATCGCCGCCGTCGGCCGGATGGAGCCGATTCGCCTTGACGACCATCGCCATCGCGTTCCAGCGCATGTAGGCGCGCAGGCGCTCCTCGATGTCGATGTTGCCGGGCGAACGCTCTTCCTGGTCGGCCGGAATGGTGTTCACGTAGGCCGTGTTGGCCGAGAAAGGAACGTCGATCCCGGCCTGCCGCGCGTGGTCGATCAGCTGCTCGAGGAGGAAGTGGGCGCGCTCGCCGCCTTCGGAGCCGATGACCGCGGACAGCGCATCCAGCCACTCGCGTGTTTCCTGGGCATCGACGTCGTTCGCCGCACTGCTGAAAAGGGTCTCTGGAACCGCTGCCATGGGGTCTCCGAAGTCTTTGTTTTTGACGAGCGCGCAGTGTCGCACAGGCCGGTGACGTTCCGGATGGCGCGACTGCTTTCCATATGACGGAATGAGGAGAGCGATGGCAGCACGATAATTCGTCGGTGCAACCCCTTGCCACCCGCTCATCCGTCGTCCGGCCCGCCAGGACCTGGACCGAGCGGGTGTTCGGCCGCTGGTGGCGACGCCAGTCCCCGTCGCGCCAGGACCGCTATGCGACGCTCGGCCCGCTGGCTTCCGTGCTGCTGTTCCTGGCCGCCATGGTCTCCGCGTTCTGGTACCTCCGCAACGAGGAGATCGAGCGCGAGCAGGAGTCGGTGCGGCGCGACACCGAGGTGGCGCAGCAGCAGCTGCGCATCCACCTGATCGAGAACAACGAGCAGCTGGCGCGCATGGCGCGCGACATCGTCACGCGCACCACCGACCACGACGGCTTCCTGATCGCCGCCTCCGTGTTCACGCGCGAGCATCCGGAGACCACCAACCTGATCTGGATCGGCGCCTCGCGCGTGCCCGTCGCCAGCTACTCGGGCACGAGCTTCCCGCCGGAAACGGAGATCAGCGGCATCGACACGCCGGCCTCGCTGCCGGTCGAGAGCTCGGCTTCCGAGCCGGAGCTCACCTTCCGGCGCGGCCGCGAGACCCGGCAGGCCGTCTATTCGCATCCGTTCACCGACAGCTTCGGCAACCCGGTGTTCCAGGTGCAGATTCCGCTGATCGAGCGCGGCACGTTCGGCGGCGCGCTGATCGCCGAGTATTCGGTCGAGCGGTTGCTGCGCTACTACGTGCCGCCGGAGGTCTCGAACCGGCACGCCATCTCGCTGCTCGAGGACGGCCGGCCGCTGGCCAGCACGGTGATGACGATGCCCGGCACCGCCAACCCGCGACCGTCGATCATCTTCGAGCTGCCGGTGGCGCCTGCGGAAAACGGCCTCGTGTTGCGTGGCCAGGGCTTCCGCACGTCGATCGGCCTGATCAGCAACACGCTGTTCTGGATGGTGATGGCGCTCTCGGCGCTGACCGTCTGGATGCTGCTCGGCACCTGGCGCCACATGCGGCGCCGCGTGCAGATGCAGGCCGCGCTGATCTCCGAGATGAACTTCCGGCGGGCCATGGAGAACTCGATGCTGACCGGCATGCGCGCCATGGACATGGAGGGCCGCATCAGCTACGTCAACCCGGCGTTCTGCGCGATGACGGGCTTTTCCGAAGCCGACCTGATCGGCCAGACGCCTCCATTTCCGCACTGGCCGCACGACCGGCTGGAAGAGAACGGCCGACTGCTTCAGCAGGAGCTGCAGGGCCGGAGCCCCTCGGGCGGCATCGAGGTGAAGGTGATGCGCAAGGACGGCTCGCTGTTCGA
>CAZZVH010000460.1:1247-3004 GCA_964657365.1 uncultured Burkholderiaceae bacterium | reverse complement strand
TGACGTCCTCGACCTTCCGTCGCCAGGACGGATTCGCATGTTCGAGCAATACGAGATCCTCCACAGCACCACGTACCGCTATGCCGAGCCGGTGCGTTTCGGCGAGCACCGCGTCCTGTTCCGGCCGCGCGAGAGCCACGACCTGCGCGTGCTCGCCAGCGACCTGAAGACGAGCGTGCCATCGGCGATCCATCTGGTGCAGGACGCGCATTCGAATTCCGTCGCTCTGGTTCAGCCGAGCGTGAAGGCCGCTTCGCTGGAGATCGTCTGCAGCTTCGTGATCGAGCATGCGTACACGAAGAACCTGGAGCTGCCGGTGGCGAAGGTGGCGGAGCACTTTCCGTTCGCCTATTCGGTCGACGAGCGGATCGACCTCGAGCACTATCTCCGGCCGCACCTCGACGACCCCGACGGCACGCTCACCCAGTGGGCGCGCCAGTTCATGCGGACCGACGGGCCGACCGAGACCCGCGAGATGCTGGTCCGCATGAACCAGCACATCCGCCAGACCCTGCGCTACAACGTGCGGCACGAAGAAGGCACGCAGAGCCCGCTCGACACCTTGCGTCTCGGCAGCGGCACCTGCCGCGACTTCGCCTTCCTGATGATGGAGGCGATGCGCCGCCTCGGCATCGCCGCACGCTTCGTCTCTGGCTATCTCTACGATCCTTCGCTCGACGGCAACGGGCCGTCGATGGTCGGCTCCGGCTCGACGCACGCGTGGCTGCAGGCCTACCTCCCCGGCGCCGGCTGGATTCCCTTCGATCCCACCAACAACCTGCTCGGCGGCACGCAGCTGATCCGCGTCGGCCTGTCGCGTCATCCCAGCCAGGCGGCGCCGATCTCGGGCACCTGGTTCGGGCAACGCAACGCCTACCTCGGCATGGATGTGAAGGTGCAGGTCCGGCGCCGCGGCCCCAGGACGGCCAGACGGCCTTCCGGCGCGGACAGCGCCATCACGGCCGCGGGCCATGTCCACTGAGCCCGGAACGCATGCGATGCCGTTCGTGGCCGTCGTCATCGGCCGCGAAGTCAAGCACGTGACGTTCGCGACGCCGGACGGGCCGCTCGAGGGCTACCAGCTGCGTTTCCAGCTCGGCACGCCGCAGCCCGACGGACCGGCGGTCGAATCGTGGACAGACTGGGTCCATCTTCCGAATCCGCTGATGCTCCAACTCACCGAATCGCTCGACGCGTACATGCGCACCGAGGGGCACCTGCGCGCCGCCGGTGGCCCGGCCGAATGACGCTGGCGGCACGCCGATGAGCACCGGCAAACGGGATCCGGATTCGGCTGGGGCAGACGACGCGCAGCCTTCGCGCGTGCTGCTGCACATGCCGGTCGACGTGCGCAGCGCGTCGCTCGCCATCCTGGCCACGCTCGCCTGCCTGTTCGCCCTGCAATGGGCGCGGCCCGTGGTCCTGCCGATCCTGTTCGGCGTGATGCTCAGCTATGCACTGGCTCCCGTCGTCAACCGGATGGAATCGTGGCGCATCCCGCGGGCCGCGGGCGCCGGCGTGCTGCTCGCCGGCTTGTTCGCGGCGCTGCTCTGGAGCGCGTGGTCGCTCAGCGACGAAGTGGCGGCGCTCGTCGATCTGCTGCCGCAGATCACCACCAAGGCCCGCGAGCTGACGCAATCGAAGAACGCGTCGCCGTCGGCGATCGCCAAGATGCAGCAGGCCGCCGCCGAGCTGGAGGCGACCGCCAACGATCCCGGCCAGGTCGATCCCGCGGCGTCGTCGGCATCGGGCTCGGC
>CAZZVH010000460.1:0-1147 GCA_964657365.1 uncultured Burkholderiaceae bacterium | reverse complement strand
CCCGTGTCGAGGTCGACCTTCGCCGCCGGCGCGCCGACGCGTGTCGTCCTGGAGAAGCCTGGCTTCGATGTGCGTGAATACCTGCTCAGCGGGACGATCGGCCTGCTCTCCTTGCTCGGCCAGATCGCGGTGGCCATGTTCATCGCGTTGTTCCTGCTCGCCTCGGGCACCGGCTTTCGACGAAAGATGGTGAAGCTCGCCGGCCCGAGGCTCAGCCAGAAGCGCGTCACGATCGAGACCATGGAAGAGATCAACGGGCAGATCCAGCGCTACCTGGTCGTGCAGGTCGCCGTCAGCGTGGTCGTCGGCCTGGCCACCTGGTTCGCGTTCTTCGCCATCGGCATGAAGCAGTCGGCGGTCTGGGGCGTGGTCGCCGCCGTGACGAACCTCATTCCCTACGTCGGCGCCGTCATCGTCGGCGGCGGCGCCACCATGGTCGCGCTCGTGCAATTCGGAACCATCGACATGGCGGTGCTGGTCGGCGCCGTCTCGTTCGGCATCCACACCATCGTCGGCAACCTGCTGACGCCATGGTGGATGGGGCGGGCGAGCAAGATGAGCCCGTTCGCCGTGTTCGTGTCGGTGCTGGTGTTCGGCTGGCTGTGGGGCGTGTCGGGGCTGCTGCTCGGCGTGCCGATCCTGCTCGTCGTCAAGTCGATCTGCGATCGCGTCGAAGACCTGAAGCCGATCGGCGAGTTGCTGGGAGCCTGATCGCGTATCGTCGTTCCCCATGAAGGGTGCGGCCGCAGGCTATTCCGGAACGCCCCTGGCCAAGAAGCTGGGCATCACCGAGCGATCGCAGGTCTTCGTGTCCGGCGCCCCCGCAGGCTACCGGCCCTCGCTCGAGCCATTGCCGGCCAGCGTGCAGTTCACGGCATCGCCGACGGCGGCCACGGACGTCGCACACGTCTTCGTCACCGGCAGGCACGAGCTGTCGACGTTCCTCGCGGAGTTTCGCTCCCTCCTGCCGACGGCCGCCGCGGTCTGGGTGTCGTGGCCGAAGAAGACATCGGGCGTCGCGACGGAAGTCGACGAGCACACGATCCGCGACCTGGCGTTGCCGATGGGTTTCGTCGACGTCAAGGTGTGCGCGGTGGACGAGACGTGGTCGGGGTTGAAGCTGGTGGTGCGTCGGGAGCTGCGCTGA
>CAZZVH010000459.1:0-3007 GCA_964657365.1 uncultured Burkholderiaceae bacterium | reverse complement strand
GCCGGGCCCGCGTGCTCACCGCCGATTCGCGCGGCCGCGAGGTCATCCTCGCCGTGCTGCAGTCCGGCGACTACGTCGGCGAGATGAGCCTGATCGACAACGAGCCGCATTCGGCCACCGTCCGCGCCGAGGTGCAGACCGACATGCTGATCCTCGGCCGCACCGAGTTCGCGCGCTGCCTGCCGGAGAATTCCAGCCTGTCCTACGCCATCATGCGCGGCCTCGTGCAGCGCCTGCGCAGCGCCGACCGGCAGATCGAATCGCTCGCCCTGCTCGACGTCTACGGCCGCGTCGCCCGCACCCTGCTCGACATGTCCGAGATGGAAGGCGACGTCAAGATCATCCGCAACAAGGTCTCGCGCCAGGACCTGGCCAAGGTCGTCGGCGCTTCGCGCGAGATGGTCAGCCGCGTCATGAAGGATCTCGAAGGCCGCGGCATGGTCCAGACGCAGGAAAACGGCTGGGTCGTGATCAAGGAACAGCTGTCCGGCTGAGGTTGCCGAGCCGGGGCGACCGGCCCGGGCCAGGCCGCGCGTCCAGCACAATCCGCGGATGACGTTTCCACTCGGATCACTCGGTGTCGAAGGCGCGGAAGGCGTCGGCAGCAGGGCCGCCTCGGCCTCGTCGCCGGCGGGCATGTCGCCGTCCTGGCGAGCCCAGCTGGCGCTGCTGGTCGGCGCCGTCGCCTGGGTGCTGGCGGTGCTGGCCCTGTGCACCCACAACGGCGCCGACGCCGGCTTCTCCACCTCCGGCGCCGGAGGCGCGATCCAGAACAAGGCCGGCGTCGTCGGCGCCTGGTTCTCCGACATGGCGTTCTTCCTCGCCGGCTACTCGGCCTGGTGGGCCGTGCTGGTGGCAGCGCGGGTCTGGCTGAGCGGCCTGGCGCGCGTGCTGCGCGCGCATCACGAAGGCACGGGCGGCGGCTCTGGACCCGGCGCCGGCACCGGCATGAGCAGCAACGCGGCGGCGCCGGGCTGGCCCATCTGGCTCGGCCTCGCGTTGCTGCTGGCCGCAGGCAGCTCGCTCGAATGGACGCGCCTCTACCAGCACGAGTCGGCGGTCGCCGGCGGCAACGCCGGTGGCGTGCTCGGCTACGCGCTCGGCAAGTCGAGCCAGGCGTTGCTGGGCTTCGCCGGGTCGGGCGTCCTGTGGATCGCGGTGCTGGTCGCCGGCGTGTCGCTGGGCCTTGGCTTCTCGTGGCTCGGCGCCGCCGAGCGCATCGGCGCGTGGGTCGAGTCGCTGCGCCTGCGCCGCTCGTCCCGCATCGAGCGCGCGGAAGACGCGCGGCTCGGCGAGGAGGCGATCCGCGAGCGCGAGGAGATCGTGGAGGTCGAGCACGAGCTGCACGAGCAGCACCTGCCGATCGTCATCGAGCCGACGCTGGTCGACGTGCCGAAGAGCACGCGCGTCATCAAGGAACGCCAGAAGCCGCTCTTCCCGGGGCTGAGCAACACCAAGCTGCCGCAGGTCGACCTGCTCGATTCGGCGCCGCCGCGCCAGGAAACCGTCAGCAGCGAGACGCTCGAGATGACCTCGCGGCTGATCGAGAAGAAGCTCAAGGATTTCGGCGTCGAGGTCCGCGTCGTCGCAGCCTCGCCCGGGCCGGTGATCACCCGCTACGAGATCGAGCCGGCGGTGGGCGTCAAGGGCTCGCAGGTGGTCAACCTCGCGAAGGACCTGGCCCGCTCGCTCAGCCTGGTGTCGATCCGCGTCGTCGAGACGATTCCCGGCAAGACGACGATGGCGCTCGAGCTGCCCAACGCCAAGCGGCAGACCATCCGCCTCTCGGAAGTGCTCGGCTCGCAGGCCTATGCCGATTCCGGCTCGCAGCTCACCATCGGCCTCGGCAAGGACATCGTCGGGCTGCCGATCGTCGCCGACCTCGTGAAGATGCCGCATTGCCTGGTGGCGGGCACCACCGGCGCGGGCAAGTCGGTGGGCATCAACGCGATGATCCTGTCGCTGCTCTACAAGGCCGAGGCGCGCGACGTGCGGCTCATCCTGATCGATCCGAAGATGCTCGAGATGAGCGTCTACGAAGGCATCCCGCATCTGCTCTGCCCGGTCGTCACCGACATGAAGCAGGCCGCCAACGCGCTCACCTGGGGCGTCGGCGAGATGGAGCGCCGCTACAAGCTGATGAGCAAGATGGGCGTGCGCAACGTCGCCGGCTACAACAAGCGGCTGGACGAGGCGGCCGAGCGCAACGAACTCCTTCCGAACCCGTTCAGCCTGACGCCCGGGGCGCCGGAGCCGCTCGACCGCCTGCCCTTCATCGTCATCGTCATCGACGAGCTCGCCGACCTGATGATGGTGATCGGCAAGAAGATCGAGGAGCTGATCGCGCGATTGGCGCAGAAGGCGCGTGCCTCGGGCGTGCACCTGATCCTCGCGACGCAGCGGCCGAGCGTCGACGTCATCACCGGCCTCATCAAGGCCAACATCCCGACCCGGCTCTCGTTCCAGGTCTCCAGCAAGATCGATTCGCGGACCATCCTCGACCAGTCGGGCGCCGAAGCGCTGCTCGGCATGGGCGACATGCTCTACCTGCCGTCGGGCAGCGGCCTGCCCATCCGCGTCCACGGCGCGTTCGTGAGCGACGACGAAGTGCACCGCGTCGTCGCGTACCTGAAGACCCAGGGCGAGCCGAACTACGTCGAAGGCATCCTCGAAGGCGGCGTGCTCGACGGCGAGGGCGGCGATGCGGCCGGCGAAGCGAGCCCCGGCGGCGGCGAGAGCGATCCGATGTACGACCAGGCGGTGGGCATCGTCCTGCAGCACCGCAGGGCCTCGATCTCGCTCGTGCAGCGCCACTTGCGCATCGGCTACAACCGCGCGGCGAGATTGCTGGAACAAATGGAGAAATCCGGACTCGTCTCCAGCATGGCCACCAATGGCAACCGCGACATCCTCATTCCGGCCCGGGTCGAATGATGCGAGGCGCTCGAACGTCCGCGTGCCTCGTCGCGCTGCTCGCGTCCGCGGCGGCGCACGCGGCGCCGGTCGA
>CAZZVH010000458.1:0-3017 GCA_964657365.1 uncultured Burkholderiaceae bacterium | reverse complement strand
CCTCCATCTCCGCTGGTGCATCGTAGAGCGGCTGACGTGTCGAGCCGTCTCTGATCGGATGGTCTGGGTCGAAGGGCGAGTGCCGGGCCCGTCCTCGCCGATGCCCCTCTGGCCCCGCGCCAGCCAGCGACCCGCGGCAGAAGCGAGAATGCCGGCATGACCTTCCAACGCTCCCAGGGCCGGGCCGCCGATGCGCTGCGCCCCGTCACCATCACCCGTTCGTTCACCCGCCATGCCGAGGGCTCGGTGCTGGTGGCGTTCGGCGACACCAAGGTGCTCTGCACCGCCTCCGTCGAGGAGAAGGTGCCGCCGCACAAGCGGGGCAGCGGCGAAGGCTGGCTGACCGCGGAATACGGCATGCTGCCGCGCGCCACGCACACCCGCGGCGACCGGGAGGCGGCGCGCGGCAAGCAGAGCGGACGCACGCAGGAGATCCAGCGGCTGATCGGCCGCTCGCTGCGTTGCGTGTTCGACCTGTCGATGCTCGGCGAGCGGACGATCTCGCTCGATTGCGACGTGCTGCAGGCCGACGGCGGCACGCGCACGGCGGCCATCACCGGCGCCTATGTGGCCGCGCACGACGCGGTGGCCTGGCTGATCGCCAAGGGCCGCATCGAGCATTCGCCGATCAAGGACGTCGTGGCCGCGGTCTCGGTCGGCATCGTCCAGGCGACGCCGCTGCTCGATCTCGAATACATCGAGGATTCGGCCTGCGACACCGACATGAACGTCGTCATGACGGCCAAGGGCGGCTTCGTCGAGATCCAGGGCACGGCCGAAGGCGTGACCTTCTCGCGGCTCGAGATGGATGCGTTGCTGGCGCTGGCCGGCAAGGGCATCGGCGAGCTCGTCGCGGCGCAGCGGCTGGCGCTCGGCCTGACCTGATCGCGCTCCGGGGCCGGCGATGAGGCTCGTGCTCGCCTCGAACAACCCGGGCAAGCTGGCCGAGCTGGGCCGGCTGCTGTCGCCGCTCGGCATCGAGCTCGTCGCGCAGGGCCGCCTGGGCATCGCCGAAGCCGAGGAGCCGCACCACACGTTCATCGAGAACGCGCTGGCCAAGGCGCGCCATGCGGCGCTGCACGCGGGCGGTGCGGCGATCGCCGACGACTCCGGGCTGGTCGTCGATGCGCTGGGTGGCGCGCCCGGTGTCGCGTCGGCGCACTACGCGACGCTCGCGCGCGCGCTCGACGACCGCGAAGCGCATCGGCGTGCCCAGGACGCCGCCAACAACGCACTGCTGCTCGGGCGCCTCGCCGGCCACGCCGACCGCAGCGCGCGCTTCGTCTCCACGCTGGTCGCGGTGCGCCATGCCGACGACCCCGAGCCGCTGGTCGCGGTCGGCCGCTGGGATGCGCAGGTGCTCGAGGCGCCGCGCGGCGAGGGCGGTTTCGGCTACGACCCGCTGGTCTTCATTCCGGCCCTGGGCCGCAGCGTGGCCGAACTCGATCCCGAAGCCAAGAACGCCGACAGCCACCGCGCACGTGCTGTCGCGCAGATGCTCGGCCTCATGCGCGCGACGTGGTTCGCCCCCTGATCGCCGCGCCCGGCGCGCGCGCCGCGATCCGGATCGCCACGAGCGCGCCGCTCACCGCCACGGCAGCGGAGCGGCTGCTCCACTACATGCGGCCCGGCGCGCTCACGCTCGACGCGCTGCCGCCCCTCTCGCTCTACGTGCACATCCCGTGGTGCCTGAAGAAGTGCCCGTACTGCGACTTCAACTCGCACGCCGTGCGCGGGCCGCTCGGCGAGTTGCCGCAGCGACGCTATGTCGACGCGCTGATCGCCGACCTCGAGGCGTCGCTGCCGCTCGTGTGGGGCCGGCGCATCCACACCGTCTTCATCGGCGGCGGCACGCCGAGTTTGTTCGAGCCGGCCGAGATCGAGCGCCTGATCGCGGCGCTCCGGGCCCGGCTGCCGATCGAGCCCGGCTGCGAGATCACGCTCGAGGCCAACCCGGGCACCTTCGAGCGCGACCGCTTCCGCGCCTTTCGCGCGGCTGGCGTCACCCGGCTCTCGATCGGCGTGCAGAGCTTCGACGACGCCAGCCTCGTCGCGCTCGGCCGCGTCCACGACGGCGCCCAGGCGCGTGCGGCGATCGAGGAGGCCAAAGCCGCTTTCGAGACCTTCAACATCGACCTCATGTACGCGCTGCCGGGCCAGGGCCTGGCCGGTCTCGAGGCCGATCTCGAGACCGCGCTGTCGTTCGCGCCGCCGCACTTGTCGGTCTACCAGCTGACGCTCGAGCCGAACACCTTCTTCGCGACGCACCCGCCCGCGGGCCTGCCCGACGACGACATGGCCGCGTCGATGCTCGACGCGATCACCGCACGGACCGCGGCCCTCGGTCTCGAACGCTACGAAGTCTCCGCCTACGCGCTGCCCGGCCACCGCGCCGGCCACAACGTCAACTACTGGGAATTCGGCGACTACCTCGGCATCGGCGCCGGCGCGCACGGCAAGCTGAGCTTCGCCCACCGCGTGGTCCGGCAGGTGCGGCTGCGCGACCCGGCCGCCTGGCTGGCCGGCGCGGAGGCCGGTGCGGCCGTGGCCTCGGAGACGGAAGTCGCACGGGCCGACCTCGCTTTCGAGTTCATGCTGAACGCCTTGCGCCTGAAGGAAGGTTTCGAGCTCGCGCGCTTTCGCGAACGCACCGGCCTGCCGCTCTCGGCCATCGACAAGGCGTTGGCCGAGGCGGAGCGACTCGGCCTGCTGCGCCGCGATCTGCACCGGGCCGCGCCGACCGTCCGCGGCTTCGATTTCCTGAACGACCTGCTCGCGCTTTTCCTGCCCGTGGCGCCGGCCTGACGACGACGCATCGCGCGACACCGTGCATTCGCCTCGAAAAGGGGCAGCCCGGGGGCCGTCCGCCACGCCATCGGCGAGGCACCCGCTGATAGACTGGCTCGAAGCCTGTCACCGCTTCGTGCCCGCCTTCATCGATCCCACCAACGCCGAATCGAACGCACTCAGCCTCGACGGTGCGTTGCAGTTCGTTGAAGCGCTTGTTCCCGTCCTCC
>CAZZVH010000457.1:0-3045 GCA_964657365.1 uncultured Burkholderiaceae bacterium | reverse complement strand
CTTGACGTCTGCGGAGGGATCGCCGGCGGCGCTCTTGTCGGTGCCGATGGCGTTCGTGTCGAGACGCGTCGAGCGGCTGTCGGTGCCGATGCCGGAAGTCGTCGCCGAGGAAGCATCAGCAGTCGCGTTCGCGTTCGCACCGACGGCCGTGGATCCGACACGGCCGCGTGCATCGCCGGCGGTCCGGCCGGCCGCGAGGTCGCTGGCCGCCGACGCGGTCTCACGTGCGTCGAGGGCTCCCGGCGCTGCTGCGGCGCTGCGTGGTGTCGCCAACAGGCCGGCGGCGACCGCGGCCGACGGGACCGGCAGCGTGGCGTCGGCGCTCGTCGTCGGCGTCGTGCCGTTGGTGTCCGCGTCGCGCGCATCGGCCTGCGTCGCCGCCGAGCCTGTCGACGCACCGGCCGCAGCCGTCGCCGAATCGGCGTTGTCGCTGCGCACCGCCGCACGTCCCGATGGGTTGTTGCGCGTCCTGGCCTGGCTGGCCTCGCGTCCCGCCACATTCGTCGAAGCCGACGTCGTCGCCGCGCTGTCGTTCGCATCGCCGGCCGGTGCGGGAGGCCGCGATGCGGTGGCGGCTGCCGGCACGTGGTCGGCGTCCGCCGTCGCGGGACGGGGTGCGACCGCGCTGCGTTGCTGTCGCAGCAGTTCCGCGAACGGATGCGCCGCGGGTTCGGCCGTTGTCGTCCGGTCGGCCGGCGTCGGCGTCGAGACCGGCGAAGACACCGGTGTCGGGCCTGTGCTGGCGGCCGAGCGGAAGCTGCTGTCGATCATGGTGGCGTCAGGCGGCGCGGCGTGCGTTGGCTGCGGCGAGGCGCAGCCATGCGGCGCGTGCGGCGTGCTCGTCGCTCTGCTTCTGTTCCTGCACCGCGCCGACGCGCTGGCCTTCGCGGGCACGGCGTTCGATCAGCTTCCGGAGGCCCGCGGCGCGGATCTCGTGGCCGCGCACGATCGCGACGGCGCGCTCCACCTGCGTGGTCGCGTGCAGGGCGACGCGCTGCTGCTGCTCGACGGCCTGGGTCAGCCGTTGCACGAAGCCCTGGTAGCAGCGCACGAGTTCGATCTTGCCTTCGCGCGTGAATTCCTGGTGCCAGCGCGCTTCGTATTCGCCGCGGTAGACGAGCAGCTGCCTGGCCTGGGCCTCCGCGGCGACGCGTGCCGCCTCGAGGCGGACCTGTTCGGCGAGCGCCTCGTCGCGTTGCTTCTCGGCGTGCGCGTACAGGATCTGGAGGGAATGCAGGTCGTCGTTCATGGGTCGCTCGGCGTGGGCTTGTCGGGTCGGGGTCAGGAGGCGAGCACGGCGTGCAGCATCGCCAGGCTGTCGTCGAGCTTGGCGGGGTCGTGCATGTCCTGCTGCAGCAGGCGGTCCATCGTCTCGTGCAGGCGCACGGCCTGGTCGAGATCGGCGTCGTGGCCGGGCGCGTAGGCGCCGAGCTGGATCAGGTCGCGGGCCTTCTGGTAGCGCGCATGCAGCTGGCGAAAGCGCCGGGCCGCATCGACATGGCTCTTGGCGGCGACGCTGGTCATCACGCGCGAGACCGAGCGCTCGATGTCGATCGCCGGGTAGTGGCCGGCCTCGGCCAGCTCGCGCGAGAGGACGATGTGGCCGTCCAGGATGCCGCGCGCCGCATCGGCGATCGGATCCTGCGGATCGTCGCCTTCGGAGAGCACGGTGTAGAAGGCGGTGATCGAGCCGCCGCCGGCCACGCCGTTGCCGCTCCGCTCGACCAGCTGCGGCAGCTTGGCGAAGCAGCTCGGCGGGTAGCCGCGCGTCGCCGGCGGCTCGCCGATCGCCAGCGCGATCTCGCGCTGCGCCATCGCGTAGCGGGTCAGCGAATCCATCAGCAGCAGCACGTTCTGGCCGCGGTCGCGGAAGTGCTCGGCGATCACGGTCGCGTAGTTGGCGCCCTGCATGCGGACCAGCGGCGGCGCATCGGCCGGCGCCGCGACGACGACGGCGCGGAGGATGCCTTCCTCGCCCAGGATGTCCTCGATGAATTCCTTGACCTCGCGGCCGCGCTCGCCGATCAGGCCGACGACGATCACGTCGGCCGCCGTGTAGCGGGCCATCATGCCGAGGAGCACGCTTTTTCCCACGCCGGTGCCCGCGAACAGGCCGATGCGCTGGCCGCGGCCAACCGTGAGCATGGCGTTGATGGCGCGAACGCCGGTGTCGAGCGGCTTGCGCACCGGGTCGCGGTCCATCGCGTTGATGGGGCGGCGCGTCAGCGGCTCGTCGTGGGTGCCCAGTAGCGGGCCCTTGCGGTCCATCGGCACGCCGTGCGAATCGACGACGCGGCCGAGCAGGCCGTCGCCCACCGGCAGGTGCAGGGTGCGGTCTTCGCTGCGCCGCCACGGGTGCCGGACGGCGCCGAGCTGCATCGGCACGACCGGTGTCGGCCGCGGCACGACGCGGGCGCCGCTGGCGAGGCCGTGCACCTCGCCCGTGGGCATCAGATAGGCGCAGTCGGCCGAGAAGCCGACCACTTCGGCCTGCAGCGGCGCTTGCCCCGGCATGCGCACTTCGCACACCGAGCCGACCGGCACGCGGATGCCGGCTGCTTCCAGTACCAGACCCGTGACGCGGACCAGGCGGCCCTGCATCTCGAGCGGCGACGGGTCGTCGGCGAAGGTCTGCATGTCGCCGAGGAAGCGGCGCCAGCGTGCCGTCGCCGGAAGCTCGGCGGCGGGCGTGTCGCTCATGCGCGGCGCTCCAGGCCGTGGTCGGGCGCGTCGCCTCGGCTCGCGCTCGTCGGTGTGCCGAGGTCACCGCGGCCGGCGACGCCGCCGTTGCCTGGCATCGCATCGGCGAAGTCCGGCGTCGCATCGACGCCGAGCTTGGCCGTCGCGTGGCGCCAGCGCGCTTCGACGCTCGCGTCGATGCTGCCGATGTCGGAATCGATCAGGCAGCCGCCGCGTGTCACGGCCGCGTCGGCGATCAGCCGTGCGCCGCGCGCGGCGATGACGTCCGCGGCGCCTTCGGCCACCAGCGCGAGATCGTCGGGATGGACGCGCAGCGTGATGTGGCGCGCGTTGAGAAGGAGCGCC
>CAZZVH010000456.1:0-3055 GCA_964657365.1 uncultured Burkholderiaceae bacterium | reverse complement strand
CGACTTCGCAGCCGTGTGGCAGCTCGTGCAGTGACCGTTGTCGCCTTGAATGATGTCGACGGCCTTCTGCGCGAGGGCGAGGTCGGGATCGGTGACGTCGTTCTGGATCGACGACGCGCTGTCATCCGAGCCGGTGCTGCAACCGGACGAGGGCGGCGTGCTCGTCAAGACGCTCGCGCTCTCGCTCGACCCCGCCATGCGCGGCTGGATGAACGAGGGCAAGAGCTACATCGCTCCGGTCGGGATCGACGAGGTCATGCGGGCCGGCGGCATCGGCGTGGTCGTCGCATCGCGCAACCCGCGCTTCGCGGTCGGCGAGCGCGTCAGCGGCGCGCTCGGCATGCAGGAATACGCGCGCTTCGACAATGCCCAGATCGCCAAGTCGGCGCTGGCCAGGATCGATCTCGGCCTCGGCACGCTGACGCAGTGGCTCAACGTCCTCGGGATGCCCGGCATGACCGCCTATTTCGGCCTCATGGACGTCGGCCAGCCGAAGCCGGGCGAGACCGTCGTCGTCTCGGGCGCGGCAGGCGCCGTGGGCCAGACGGTCGGCCAGCTGGCGAAGATCAAGGGCTGCCGCGCCGTCGGCATCGCCGGCGGGCCGGACAAGTGCCGCTGGGTCGTCGAGACACTGGGCTTCGATGCCTGCATCGACTACAAGGCCGGCGCCGTAAAGGACGGCCTGAAGGCGCACTGCCCCGACGGCGTCGACGTCTACTTCGACAACGTCGGCGGCGACATCCTCGACACGGTCCTCACGCGCATCAACCGCCGGGCGCGCATCGTCGTCTGCGGTGCGATCAGCCAGTACAACAACACCGAGCCGGTCAAGGGGCCGGCCAACTACCTGTCCCTGCTGGTGAACCGCGCGCGCATGGAGGGCATCGTCGTGTTCGACTACGCCGACCGCTACCGGATCGCCGTCGCCGAGCTGGCCGGCTACCTGAAGGACGGCCGCATGACAAGCCGGGAAGACGTCGTCGTCGGCCTCGAGACCTTCCCGGAAACGCTCTGCCGGCTGTTCCGCGGCGAGAACTTCGGCAAGCTCGTGCTGCAGGTCGCGGAAGCCTGAGACGGGGGCACCGGAAAGGCCGGCCCGGCGGCTAGACTTCGCCGCTCCCGCCAAGGCGCTCGCGCCCGCTGCGCATCCATGAGCGACCGAGCCATTCCGCCACTCCACGACACCCCCCCGGCCGACGTGCTGAGGGCGCTGCTCGGCCAGAGCCTGGAGCTGGTGGCCGTGAGCGGCCGCGACGGCCGGCTCGAATGGGCCAACGAGCGCTTCGTGGGCGCGACCGGCATCGCCGCCGACGGCAGCGCGACCGTCGACGCGCTCGCGCCCGAAGGCGCCGCCGGCGACACCACGCGCCGCCGCCTGGCCGCCGCGCTCGACACGGGCACGCTCGACGCCGTCGCCATCCAGCTGCGCGCTGCCGACGGTGCCGCGCTCTGGGTCGATGCACGCGCCAGCCTGCTCGGCGCCCGCATCCTGTGGACCTTCACCGACGTCAGCTCGACGCGCTTCCTGGCCAGCCAGGCGCGCCGCCAGGGCGAGTTGCTCGACACGGCCCAGGAATTCGGCCGGCTCGGCCTCTGGGAACGCAAGATCCCGTCCGGCGAAGGCCGCTGGGACAGGCACGTCTTCGGCTTCTGGGGATTCGATCCGGCGGCGGGCACGCCGAGCATGGAAGACGCGTTCCAGCGGGTCCATCCGGACGACCGGCGGACCATGAACTACCTCGAGTCGATGCAGCAGGCCGGCCGCTACTCGCAGCGCTACCGCGTCGTGCACGCGACCGACGGCACGACGCGCTGGATCCATTCGCAGTGGGAAGTGAAGAACGGGCCGGGCGGGGTGCCCGACCGCGCGGTCGGCATCATGATGGACGACACCGAGGTCTTCGACGCGGCGCGTGCCTTCGGCGATGTCAACGCGCAGCTCAAGATGGCCGTCGATCTCGGCAAGATCGCGATCTGGCGCCACGACCTGCGCACCAACCGCTTCCACTACAGCGACCGCGGCTACGAGCTGCTGCAGCTGCAGACGCGGCCGGAGGGTCTCTCGCTCGACGAAGTCCGCTCGTTCATCCACCCCGACGACATCCCGCTGGTGATGGCCTCGGCCGAAGAGGCGATGCGCTCCGACAAGCCGACCGACATGGAGGCGCGCTACCGCCGTGTCGACGGGACCTACCGCTTCGTGATGACGCGCCGCGTCGTCGAGCGCGACCAGCGCGGCGAGCCGATCGCCTTCGTCGGCGTGGCGCTCGATGTCTCGGAGCGGGTCGAGCAGCGCCGCCAGGCCGACGCCTTGGCCAGGCGCCTCGAGGCCGCGTCGCAGGCCGCCGGCCTCGGCCTGTGGGCCACGACCTCCGATCCGGCCGAGGTCGACTGGAACGCGCAGATGTTCGTGCTGTTCGACCGCTTCACCGCACCGGTCGTGCCGAGCTATTCGGAATGGCTGCGCGAATCGGTGCATCCGCACGACCGGCACCGGGTGGCAACGCTGTCGCGCGCCTACCTGACCGGGGGCGACGGGCCGTTCGAGATCGAGTTCCGGATCCTGCGCCGGGACGGCAGCGTGCGCTGGGTCGTCATTCGCGCCGACCGGGATCCCGCGATCGTCGATCGCCGTCGCCACCTCGGCGTCGTCATCGACGTCACCGAGCACCATGCGGCGCTCGAGGCGCTGCGCGATGCCAGCGAGCGCGTCTCGCTCATCACCCGCTATGCCGGCATCGGCACCTGGGAGGCCCGCTTCGACGGCTTGCCGGAGGTCTGGGACGACCAGATGTTCCAGCTGCGCGGGCTCGCACCCAGGATCGGCGCGTTGTCGCGCGAAGAGCGCATGGCGCTCGTCCATCCCGATGACCGCGCGCATGTGCTCGATGCCGCGGCCGGCGCACGCGACCACGGCCAGCCCGCCGCCTACGAGTTCCGGGTGCGCCTGCCCGACGGCAGCGACCGCTGGCTGGCGTCGCGCTCCGCCGCGGTGCTCGACGAGAGTGGCCGGCCGACCCGGCGCGTCGGCGTCAACTGGGACGTCAGCGAGGCG
>CAZZVH010000455.1:0-3059 GCA_964657365.1 uncultured Burkholderiaceae bacterium | reverse complement strand
GGACGACAAGAAGGGCGACGAGGACAAGAAGGAGGGCGACAAGACGCCGCTCTACAAGCGTCCCTTGCTCGTCGGCGGCGTGCTCCTCGTCGTCCTGATCCTGATCGTCGCGGCCATCGTCTTCTGGCGCCATTCGAAGCACCACGAGTCGACCGACGACGCCTTCATCGACGGGCAGACCAGCCAGGTGGCGGCCCAGACGGCCGGCCGTGTCTCGAAGCTCTACGTGACCGACAACCAGCTGGTCGAGGGCGGCGATCCGCTCCTCGACATCGACTCCCGCGACGACGACGCGCGCATCGCCCAGGCCCGCTCGCAACTCGCCGGCGCGGAAGGGCAGGTCGAGGAAGCCACCGCGCAGGTCGGGGTCCGGCGCGCCAGCGCGGCGCAGGCCGATGCCGGCGTGCAGCAGAGCGAGGCGGAACTGACCAAGGCGGCGCAAGACCTGGCACGCTACAAGACGGTCGACCCCGACGCGGTGCCGCGCCAGGAGGTCGACGCCGCACAGGCCAACGAGCGATCGGCCCGCGCCCGGCTCGATGCCGCCCGCATGAGCGCTCGCGCAGCTCACGCCCAGATCGACGCAGCGCTCGCGCAGGTGCGGGCGGGCCAGGCCCAGGTCGAGGCGTCGCGCGCCAACGTCGACGCGGCCGACCTGCAGGGCTCCTACACGCATGTCGTCGCGCCGTTCACGGGCCGCGTCTCGCGCCGCTCCGTGGAGCTCGGCAACGTCATCGCCAACGGCCAGGCCTTGATGTCGCTGGTCAGCGAGACGCTCTGGGTCACGGCCAACTACAAGGAAACGCAGCTGACGAAGATGCAGCCGGGGCAGGAAGTCGAGATCACGGTCGACGCCTATCCGGACCTGAAATTCCGCGGCCACGTCGACAGCATCCAGCGCGCCACCGGCGCCTACTTCAGCATGCTGCCAGCGGAGAACGCCACCGGAAACTACGTCAAGGTGGTGCAGCGGGTGCCGGTGAAGATCGTCTTCGACGACGACCGCATCCGCAACTACGCGATCGGCCCGGGCATGTCGGTCTCGCCCGACGTCAAGCTGCCCTAGGCGACCGATGGCCGGCGCCAGCGCCTCGCTCCCACGCTCGGCCGCGGGAGACCGCAACCCGTGGCTGATCGCGATCGTCGTCTCGCTGGCGACCTTCATGGAGGTGCTCGACACCACCATCGCCAACGTCTCGCTGCGCCACATCGCCGGCTCGCTCGGCGCCAGCCAGGACGAGAGCACGTGGATCCTGACGAGCTACCTGATCTCGAACGCCATCATCCTGCCGATCAGCGGCTGGCTCTCTCTGCTGATCGGGCGGAAGCGCTTCTACATGATCTGCGTCGCGCTGTTCACGGTCAGCTCGTTCCTCTGCGCGTTCGCGCCGACGCTGTCGCTGATGATCGTCTTCCGCATCCTGCAGGGCCTGGGTGGCGGCGGCCTCGCACCGACCGAGCAGTCGATCTTCGCCGACACGTTCCCGCCCGAGAAGCGTGCCGCGGCCTTCGCGCTCTACGGCATCACGGTGGTGGTCGCGCCGGCGGTCGGGCCGTTGCTCGGCGGCTGGCTCACGGAGAGCTACTCGTGGCACTGGATCTTCCTGATCAACCTGCCGGTCGGCCTGATCGCGCTCGGCCTGATCTGGTTTCTCGTCGACGAACCGAAGGCCGTGCGCGACGACACGACAAAATTCCGAGCCAACTTCATCCCCGACTGGCTGGGTTTCCTGCTGGTCGCGCTCACCTTCGGTTGCCTGCAGATCGTGCTCGACCGCTTTCAGCAGGACGACGGCTTCGCGTCGCTGCCGATCACGCTGTTCGCCGTCGTGTGCGTCTTCTCGGCGGCGTCGCTGGTGTGGTGGGAGCTTCGGCATCCGCAGCCAGTGTTCGACGTGCGTCTCTTCAAGACCCGCTCGTTCGCGACCGCCTGCTTCCTGATGTTCCTGCTTGGCCTGACGCTCTACAGCACCACCCAGCTGCTTCCGCAACTGGCCCAGACGCTGTTGCGTTACGACGCGTTCCAGGCGGGCAAGTCGCTCGCATTCGGGGGCCTCACGGCCGTGCTCATGATGCCGATCGCGGGCACCATCGGCAAGAAGGTGCCCGCGAAGTTCCTGCTGTTCGGAGCCTTCCTCGCCACCGGCTTCGCCTTCCTGCACACGGCGCACCTGAACCTCGACATCTCGTTCGCCGACCTGTCGCTGGCGCGCGTCTACCAGAGCCTGGCGCTGCCGTTCCTGTTCGTGACGCTGACGACGGCCGGCTACGTCGGCATCGCGCCGGAGAAGAACAGCGAGGCGTCGGCCATCATCAACCTCATGCGCAACCTCGGCGGCAGCGTCGGTGTCTCGCTCGCCACCGCCGAAGTCGCCTGGCGAACCCAGTTCCATCACGCGCGCCTGGCCGAGCACGTGTCGACGTTCGAGCTGCCGTCGCGCTCCTTCGCCGGCGGCCTCGAGGCAGCGCAGCGGGCGATCCAGCTGCAGGCGCAAGCGATGAGCTATTTCGACGTCTACTGGCTGTTCGGCATCGTCGCGCTGTGCGTGGCGCCGATCGCCCTGATCCTCAAGAGTCCACCGAAGGGAGCACCCAGTGCGCATTGAACAGCCCGCTGCGACGAGCAGCAGCGTGGGCGGCGTCGCCGTTCGGTGCGTCCTGCTGGCGGCTGCGGCCCTGGCCGGTTGCACCGTCGGGCCGGAGCTGCATCGGCCCGATGTCAAGCCGCCGGACGCCTGGTCGCCTGCCGGCGCGCGGGCGTTCGACGACGGCCTGGCCAGCCGCGTCACATCCCGGCCCGTCGATGGCCGGCAATGGTGGCTGGTCTTCGGCGACCCGACGCTCGACCGGCTGATCGCGCGCGCCGCGACCGAGAACCTCGACCTGCAGCAGACGACGCTGCGCATCGCCCAGGCGCGCGCACAGCGCGACGGCGTCGCCGGCCAACGCTATCCGAACGTCGAAGGCTCCGGCATCGCCGGCCGCTCGCGCATGAGCGAGAACGGCATCGGCAAGGCACTCGCCGGCGGATCGAGCGCTTCGTCCGGCGGCAGCGGCGC
>CAZZVH010000454.1:0-3093 GCA_964657365.1 uncultured Burkholderiaceae bacterium | reverse complement strand
CGAGGCCGACGACATCGAGCGTGTCTACCTCGTCTACCGCGGCCACGGCGACATGCCGGGCGACGTCGACTCCAGCATCGTCGAGCTCCGCGGCGACGCCGGCTACGTGCTGTTCGAGGCGCGCGCCGGCTTCGCGGGCCGCGTCAACTTCGAGCGGCAGGCGTTCTGGAAGGAGCGCGGATGCGTCTTCTGGGTGCCGGCCGCCGGCGCCGCCTTTCCCTGGCGGCTGCGCCTGGGTGGCTGGCGCGGCGAGACGGCGGCGCGCGCTTGCCGGCGCGTCGCGCGGGCCGAGCTGGAAGGCTGCGCGGCCGGCTGGAAGCTCGAGGGGCCGCAAATCTGGGAGCAGCGCAAGCAGAGCAAGATCGAGCGCAACCGCCCGTTCGGCGCCGATTCGGTCTGGCGGGCGGCGGCCTGAGCCGGCCCGGGCACGAGACCCGGAAACGAAAAAGCCCGGCAAGCCGGGCTTCTCGAACAACGCCCGGCGAGCCGGGCCTTGCCAGGCGAGTTCGCTCAGGCCGGGGCCGAAGCTGCCTTCTTCATCTTCTTCATCTTCGACTTGGCCATCGTGCCGCTGGCCTTCATCATCGGGGCCGAAGCGGCCATTGGGGCTGCCATGGGGGCGGCCATCGGGGCCGAGGCGGCCTTCATGGGGGTCTGGGCAAAGGCGCCGATGCTGAACGTGGCGGCGACGAGCGCGGCGAACAAGGTCTTCATTGAGTATCTCCCGGGGAATGACAAGAGCTGATTGCTCCGGGGCACAACGCAGACCCGGGCACGCCGGTTGACACGCGCGCAGAGTCTTTCTTCTACTCGAAGCGGCGCTCCCGCATCCACTTCGTCGCGACCCATTTTTCGCCGGCGCCGACCGGCGCGCCACCGTGCAGCGTCCGGGTCGACGGGCTGGCCCTGTCGTAGCTGAAGAACACGGCGTTGCCCCGAATCGGTGCGACGTCGAGGCCGGCTTCCGGGAAGACGGTCGCGCCGCCCTGCTCCGGCGAATTCAGGTAGCAGACCAGCGAGCCGACGCGCTGCCCGCCGCGCTTGAGGATCGTGGGCGTGCCGGGCTCGGCCGGGTCGAAGTAGTCGTAGTGCGGCTTGTATTCGGCGCCCGGCCCATAGCGCAGGATCTGCAGCCCCTCGCCGTTCTCGAGCGGCCAGCCGAGCAACGCGGCGATGCGTGCCTCGACGCGGGCGCAGACCGGGAACTCGGCGGGCAGGAAGAACATGCCCTCGCTGGTGCGCGCCGCGTTGACCTCGCTGGCGCCGCTCTTGGTCTCGACCGTTTCCGAGCGGGAGAGCCGGGTGCGGGCGAGCGCGATCAGCTCGGCGCATTCGGCGTCGTCGAGCAGCTGGCCGAAGACGACCACGCGCGGCTGGGTCATCGCCATCAGCACCGTCACGTCGCGGTCGCCGGCGGACACGCGCGGCGTCGCGGCCGTGATGTGCTGGCCGGGCAAGGGCTTCGGCGGCTCGTCGCGCTTCTTCTCGACCAGCGTCATCCGGTCGGCCATCGCCGTCTCGAGGGCGGCGAGGGCGACGGTCTCGTCCCAGCCGCTGGCCTTCATGGCGTGCAGCACGACTTCCGGCGTGTGGCCGGCGGCGGCTTGCGCAACGATCCACTTGCGCAGCTCGGGAGTGATGGGCTGGAGGCTCACGCGCGGGATTTTGCCAAAGACAGGCCCAGCATCCGCTTCGCGGCGTCGAGCTCGACGTCACGGCCGCTGGCGATGTCGTCGATGGCGGCGAGCACCGGCACGTCGGGCGCGAGGCCGGCATCGGGCTGGGGCCGGGTCGGGAACTGCCCGATCAGCGGCAGGTCGAGCTCGATCCGCGAGTTCGGCAGGCGCAGGAAGAAGAACGCCCCGCCGTTGATGCCGCGCCGGTTGCCACCGGTGGTCTGCCCGACCAGCGTGCCGAGACGCGCCTGCTGGAGCGCGCTCGCGAACTGGAAGGTCGCCGAGCTGTTGACGGCGCCGATGAGCACGACGACGCGGCCGCGATAGCGCGGGCCCGCCGGGCGGATGACGTCGCCGTCGGGGCTGTCGTCGTAGCGCACGAGGCGGAAGAACCGGTCGTCGAAGGGCGTTGCCGCGGCGCCCCAGTCCTTGAAGCTCGGATCCCAGGTGTCGAGGCAGGGCGCCAATGCATCGGGCACCTTGCGGTAGCGGACGAGGCGACGGTACTGCGGCAGAGCCAGGTCGCTCTCGATCAGGTGGGCGAGGACGACGTTGCCGACGTCGTCGCCGCCTTCGTTGGCGCGCAGGTCGATCACCAGCGCCGGCACGTCGTCGCGCACCAGCGCTTCCATGCTCTGCTGCAGGAACCCTTTCCAGTCCCACCGGCTGTCGTACATCGCCCAGGTCGGCATGCGCAGCATGGCCATGCCGGGCGTGGCGCGGTCGAGCGTCCAGGCGGCGCCGTCGGCGGCGGGCTCGCCGGCACGCAGCGCCTGGCGCTCCGCCACCGTCAGGCCGACGACGCCGACCTGCCGGATGGGGCTGCCGGGCTCCCGCCCCCGGACCAGCAGGCCCTGCAGCCTGCCGATCTGCGGAAAGAAGAGCGGCAGGAAGAGATCGAAGGTCTCGATCTTCTCGGTGCCCTGCACCTCCAGTTGCGCGATGCGCTTGGCGTCGTTGGAGCCGTCGGCGCGCGCGATGGTCATCAGCCGGGCGAGGATGGTCTGCACCGGCACGCCGTCGATCGCGAGCACTTCGGTGCCCGGCAGCAGCGAGGCATCGGCCGAGTGGTTCTGGCTGACGATCATCCGCCCGTCGATCCAGCGGAAACGGAACGGCACGGCGGCGATGCGGCCGAGCAGCGCATCGCGGATCGCCTTGGGCTGATTGAGGATGTTGGCCTGCGTGTGGCCGCAGCGCACCGTGGCCGCGAACTGCGAGAACGCGAGATAGGCAGGGCCGAGCGGCTGGTCGTGCGCGAGGGCGGCATCGAGCCTGTCGAAGTGCGCGGCCATCCCGGCCGGCGTGTTGTAGCGGTGGAGGCCAGGGTGCAGCGCTTCGTAGGCCTGACGAAGGATGGCGGCGTCGGCGCGCAGCGCCGCAGCTGGCAACTCCGGGTCGGCCGCTTCGGCGGGGG
>CAZZVH010000453.1:0-3097 GCA_964657365.1 uncultured Burkholderiaceae bacterium | reverse complement strand
CTGCAGCGAGGGCGACGGCCCGGCAGCGAGCCGCCGCGGGCGCTGCGCCGCGTGGGTCCCGCCGGACGTCGTCGGCACGTTCGCCGGCACGTAGCTGCCGTCTCTCGTGCGGTGGGCCGGGACGAAGACGTCGCCCGGGCCCGCCAGCGCAGTGCCGCAATGCATCGCCGCAAGGAACGCGGAGGACGCGGCCAACCATGTCGAGGCTCGCATGCGCCGGGCCTAGTGCAGCTGCGCCGCGTCCTTGAACAAGGGCACCGCGTACGGATCGCCGTCGCGTTCGCCGCTGCCCGAGGAAGCCAGGTTGCGCCGCGCGCCGTCGGATCCGGCTTTCGGATCCCGCGCGTCTCGCGCGTCCTTCACGTCCTTGGCGTTCTTTGCCCGGACGGCGGCCTGTGCGTCGGTCGCGACGAAATTCCTAGTCGCCACCGCGTCAGGAACGGCGCGGTGCGTCTCCGCGGCGGCGGCGCCGGCCAGCGTCGTCAGGGCGGAGGCGATCAGCAAGGCGATGGCCGGTCTCGTGGTCATGTCGGAGTGCTCCTGGGGTTGCTGCGCGCTCGAGCGTCGGCGCCCGGCTGGTTTCGATTCTCCCGGAGTCACGCGGCGGCGCGGCCGGTCAAGGGTAGCCAGTTGTGTCGGTCTGCAGGCACCCGGCACGTGCGCCGTCGCTGCCGGCTCACGGATACTCCACGACGTGCCGACCCAGGTCGAGCCCAGGTGTTCAACTCCCGGACCGCGGTTGCCCGATGAATCTTTTGGAAGCAATGCGCTACCTGTCGGCACTCGAGCAGCATCGCCACTTCGGACGCGCCGCCCAGGCCTGCCACATCACCCAGCCAGCCTTGTCGAACGCGCTGCGCGCCCTCGAAAGCGAGTTCGGCGTGACCATCGTGCGGCGCGGCCGCCAGTACGAAGGGCTGACGTCCGAAGGAAGCAAGGTGCTGGCCGCGGCGCACCGCATGCTCCACGAGCGCGAGATGCTGCGGCAGGAACTGCACGCGCTGGAGCAACGGCCGGGCGGCAACATCGTCATCGGCACGGTGCCCACCGCCACCCCGATCGCGGCGCGCTTCGCCGCGCTGCTGCGGGCCCGCCACCCCGGCATCACGCCGGCGCTGCGCTCGCTCAGTTCGCTGGAGATCGAATCGGGCATCGAGAACCTGTCGCTCGATCTCGCGTTCGGCTACGGCGCGCGGGCCGGCGCGCGGTCGAGCCGGATCGAGGTGCAGGCGCAGTACGACGAGCGCTATTTCCTGCTGCGTCGACGGGCTGTGCCGGCGCCGGCAGGCCGGCGCATCGGCACGCCGATCGGCTGGGCGGATGCCGCCGCGCAGCCTCTCTGCATGTTGACCCCCGAGATGCACAACCGTGCCATCGTCGACGCGGCGTTCGCCGCCGCCGGTGCCACGGTCCGGCCGGTCATCGAGACCAACGCGGTCCTGTCGCTCGTGCTGTCCGTGCTGGCCGGCGACGTGTGCAGCGTGCTGCCCGGCGCGCTCGTCGCGGTGGCGCTGCAGTATCCCGAGCTCGAAGCGCTGCCGTTGATCGACTCGGTGGTCGTCACGCCGATCGGCTTGCTGCTGCCGAGCGGCACGCTCCGCTCGCTCGCACAGCAGGCGGCCATCCAGCTCGCCACCGATGCCGAATGGCTGGCCCACGCGGCGGCGCACAGCGGATCGCTGCAGGGCTGATCGACGGTCGGTCGACGGAGGCATAGGCGGCTTCGCAACGCCGGCGTCGGACGCATCCAACGCGGCTGTCAGACAAGGGCGCGACCTGCGCAGGGATGTCTGTCTGCCGCGCGTTTGCTGCCAATAATTCGCCCGCCTCACGGCAACGCCCGCTCCGGTGGGCAGCCCCAGCCAACAACCAACGAAGGAAAGACATGAAGAAGACACTCGTCACCCTGGCAGCCGCCCTGTGCACCACGTTCGCCTTCACCGCCCACGCTGCAGACAGCGACGCGAAGATGAAGAAGGACACGGCTGAGAGCACGTACAAGGCCTCGAAGAAGCAGGCGGAGGCCGATGAGAAGTCGGCGATGGCGCAGTGCAAGACGATGAGCGGCGACCCCAAGGACCAGTGCAAGAAGGACGCCAAGGCGGCCCACGACAAGACCATGGCCGATGCCAAGGACACGCACGACAAGGCGATGGCCGACTACAAGGCGATGAAGTAATTTACGCCGGACGCTGCGACGACGACTGTCTCGCAGCCATGAAAAAGGGCGCCGTGCGGCGCCCTTTTTCCGTCCGCGATCGAACGGGTCAGTGCACCACTTCGAGCTTGGACTTCTCGCCACCCTTGTAGGTGTAGAGCGTCAGGGCGCCGTTCTTCACGTCGCCCTTCTCGTCGAACGAGATGTTGCCGGTGATGCCCTTGTAGCCCGACGTCTTGGCGAGATACGGAAGGTACTTGGCCGGATCCGCGGAGCCCGCCTTCACCATCGCGTCTGCCATCACCATCACGGCGTCGTACACGTACGGCGCATAGATCTGGACGTCGATGCCGTACCTCTTCTTGTAGTTCGCCTTGAAGTTGTCGATGCCCGCCTGGCCGGCGGCATCCACGCCACCGGCTTCCGCGCAGACGACCTGATCGTCGGCCATGGCGCCCGCGGCCAGCTTGGGCAGCTCGCTCGAGCAGATGCCGTCGCCGCCCATGAACTTGGCGTTGATGCCGAGCTGCTTCATCTGGCGCAGCATCGGGCCGGCGACGCTGTCCATGCCGCCGAAGAACACGACGTCGGGCTTCTTCGCCTTGATGGCGGTCAGGATGGCGGTGAAGTCGGTCGCCGTGTCCTTGGTGTATTGCGCGTCGACGATCGTGCCGCCGCTCGCCTTGACCGACTTGGTGAACTCGTCGGCCACGCCCTGGCCGTAGGCCGAGCGGTCGTCGATCACGGCGATCGACTTGCCCTTCAGCTGGTTGACCGAATACTTGCCGAGCGTGGTGCCGAGCTGGACGTCGTCGGCGACGACGCGGAAGGTGGTCTTGAAGCCCTGGCGCGTGTACTTCGGATTGGTCGACGACGGCGAGATCTGCGGAATGCCGGCGTCGCTGTAGATCTTCGATGCCGGGATCGACGTGCCTGAAT
>CAZZVH010000452.1:0-3099 GCA_964657365.1 uncultured Burkholderiaceae bacterium | reverse complement strand
ATCGCTGTTCGACGAGACGCGGCAGTCGGAACGGGCCTGAGCGACTCGTCGGCACTCGGCGCGTTTCATCGGCGCCGGCCGGCGCTTCGTCGCAAGGCGCTATCAGGCGTCACACGGGCTGCCTACAGTCCATCTCAACGCATCACCGATGCGGCCTTCCCCAGGGAGCACACCATGACCGACAACATCCTCTCCGCCGTCCTGACCTTCGGCCTGCTGGCCTCCGGCACCGCCGCGATCGGCTCGGAAATGTTCAACACGCACCGCGCCGCGCCGACGCACGCAGCGACGCAGCAAGCGATGCAGGTCGTGATGATGCCGGCCATCACCGTCACCGGCCACCGCAGCGCCCCGACCGAGGTCGTGATGCTGCCCACGATCACCGTCACCGGGCATCGCGCCTCGGTGCAGGTGGCCTACGACGACAGCGCAGCGACGCAAGTTCGCCAGCAGTGACCCGACGGCGCGCGAGGTGTCCGACGCCGGCGGAGACGCCGCGTCAGACGCCCGAGCGCTGCAGCTTCGCGTCGATCGCCTGCGCCAGCGAATCGGCGCTGTCGGAGAGATGGGCCCGCGCTTCCACGCTCAAGCCGGGCCGGTTCTCGGCGCCGCGGATCCTGCCGAGCAGCACCTTGGCCTGGGCACGCATGACGCTGCGCGTGTCGGCACGGCTCGAGGCGCCCGGCCTCAGCAACATCGAGGCGATGCGGTTGACGTGGTCGCGCTGCACTTCGCGGCGCTGCGGCGCGATGTCGCCATGGCCGTCGAGCTCGCTCCACACCGCGTTCGTCAGGCGGGTGCTGAGCTCCGGCATCCGCAGGGCGCGCCCCGCACCGGCAGGCGCCTTCTCGCTGCTCTCGAGCAGCCGGGTCGCCACCATGTCGCTCATCAGGTAGCCGAGCAGTGCCCGCTGCAGCCCGAGCACCTGCTCCGATGCGGAATAGTCGGTCTGCGCGGAGCCGGAGCCGAGCCCGCTGATCGCGTCGAGGCGCTCGCTGAAATCGGCACCGAGCTTGCGCTGCAGCGCCGGCGACAGACGGAAGCTGTCGGCGGACAGCAGGCTGCCGGTGATCACCTCGAGCGCCGCGCGCTGCTCCGCGACCGGCACTGGCGTCAGCGGATCGCGGCCGGTCCCGGGCGCATCGCGCACCGTGCGCACGCCGCCGATCTGGCGCGCCAGCACGTAGGCGGCGCGCGTCACGTCGCCCAGCGCGTAGCTGACCGAGCGCTTCAGGATGTTGTAGTCCTGGTCCGGCCGCAGGTGCCGCGTCTCCTGCCGCTGCAGCAGCTCGCGCGCGATGGCGACCCGCTTCTTCGCGAACACCACCGGATCGCTGCCCAGGTCGAACGGCAGCGATTCCGGATCGATGCCGATGAACGCGTCTTCGTCGGTGCCGTAGGCCAGCAGCGGCTCGGCGCTGCGGCCGGCGATGCGCTCCAGCGCCGCCTGCTCCTCGGCCTTGGTGAGCCCCGACGGCAGCGGCTTGTAGGCGTATTCGATGGCCCAGTAGTCGTACGGGCCGATCGTGTCGTTGAACGGCTCGCCGTAATGGTCGCGCGGCTCGTCGGCCGAGTTCAGATTGACCGGCGCGTATTCCATCACCGAGCCGGCGATGCCATTGGCCTTGGTGAAGACCGGGTCGGCGAGCTGCTGCTGCGTGTAGACCCGCGAGGCGCGGAAGTTGTGGCGCAGGCCGAGGGTGTGGCCGACTTCGTGCATCGTCACGTTCTTCAGGAAGGCCTCGACGAACTGTTCCGCCTCCGGACTGCCCGGGTCCAGGTCGCCGCGCGCATCGAACAGCGCGCCCGCGTAGGCCATCTGGTCGGCGGCGATGTCGCCATAGGAACAGAAGCGGCCGGAGCGCATCAGGGCGCGCGCGGCCGGCGAATCGTCGGGCGAAGAGAACGGGTCGTCGAAGCTGCCGATCGACAGGATCTGCGACCGTTGCGAGCGCAGCGTGCGCGAGGAGAGGCTCTCGATGCCGATGTCGGCGTCGAGGATCTCGCCGCTGCGCGGATCGACGTGGCTCGGGCCGGTGGCTGCGAACACCGGCGAGGCGTCGGCCAGCCAGCGGATCGAAGCATGGCCGAAATCGAGCGTGTCGAAATCGGCGTCGTCGGCCTGCACCTCGACGCGGATCGCGTTCCTGAAGCCGATCTTCTCGAAGGCCTTGTTCCACTCGAGCACGCCGGCGGTGATGGCCGGCCGGTACTTGAACGGCACCGTGCGGTCGATCCAGTAGACGATCGGCTTGACCGGATCGGACAGGGCCGCGTCGGGATCCTTCTTCTCCAGGCGCCAGCGGTTCACGTAGCGCTGCCGCGGCGTGCGTTGCAGGTCGTCGCTGAAATCGAGCCGGCCGGTCTCGAAGTAGCCGACCCGGGCATCGGCACGGCGGCCGCGCATCGGCTCGGCCGGCAGCCGGGCGAGCGAGTAGTGGACCGTCAGGAACATGCTGCGCGGGTCGGGCAGCGAGCGCGGCACCGAAGGCATGGGCATGCCGGGAATGAGGCCGGGTTGCGGCACCGAGATCGAACCGGTCGCGAAGTGGCTGAGCACGTCGAGCTCCACGACCCCTGGCGTCGCGCGCACCTCGGTGATCGCGGAGTTGCGCGGGTCGAACGAATAGCCCTGGCGATAGGCGCGCTGCAGGTCGAGGCCGAGGCCGAGCAGGTCGGCCATGAACATGGCGTTGGCCTCGACCAGGATCGACTTGCGCGTCGGCTCGGGCTGGCTGAGCACCGGCGCGCTGGCCAGCAGGCTGGGCGAGTAGCTGGCCGCGACCGACCGTGCCTCCGGGGTGCCGGCCTTCGCGAGGAAGCCGACGTTGAGCCAGATCAGCTGGATCTGGTTGTGGATGCGGCGGAACTCGACGATGCCGCTGTCTTCCATCAGGCCGCCGAAGAAGTTGGCCTCGCCGATGCCGGTCTTGAGCTTGGTCGAAATGAAGAACGGCGTGTCCAGGTCTTCCGGCTTCAGCTCGAGCCAGACCCTGTCGTCCTTCTGCCAGACGACCAGCGTGCCGTCGCTGCGCCTGGCATCGCGGACGATCTCGGCGAACGGCCGCAGCGACGTCTCCGGCGGCATCTGGTATTACG
>CAZZVH010000451.1:0-3116 GCA_964657365.1 uncultured Burkholderiaceae bacterium | reverse complement strand
GATGAAGATGGCGACGGCGACGATGAACGAGGCGCTCCCCGACCGCAACCATTCCGACGTGGTGCTGATCGTCGACGACGTGCCCGACAACCTCTCGGTGCTGCACGACGCGCTCGACGAATCGGGCTACACGGTGCTGGTCGCCACCAACGGCGAGAGCGCGCTGCAGCGCGCGGTGCAGGCCTTGCCCGACGTCGTGCTGCTCGACGCGGTGATGCCCGGCATGGACGGCTTCGAGGTCGCGCGCCGGCTGAAGGCGCATGCCGCGACCGCGCACATCCCGATCATCTTCATGACCGGCCTGACCGAGACCGAGCATGTCGTCGCCGCGTTCCAGGCGGGCGGCGTCGACTACGTGACCAAGCCGATCCGCGCCCAGGAAGTGCTGGCGCGGATGGCCGTGCACGTGGGCAGCGCCCGGCAGGCGCAGCAGGCGACGCAGGCGCGCAATGCCCTCGACGCGTTCGGCCACGCGACCATGGCGATCCAGCTCGACGAGGCCACGCGCGCCGTGCGGGCGGTCTGGCAGACGCCGCTGGCCCGGCGCCTCATGCACGACTACTTCGGCGCCACCGCATCGCAGATTCCGGAGCAGGTGCTGGAATGGCTGCGCAAGGAGTCGACGTCGGCGGCCGAAGGGCGCGAGCCGCGCACGCTGCCGGTGAGCCGCGACATCGACGACGAGACGCGCCAGCTCGTCTTCGCGCTGCAGCAGCGCACCGGCGACGACGACCTGCTGATCGTCATGCGCGAAGTGTCGGACGCGGCGGTGGTGGAGGCGATGGTGCAGGCGTTCAAGCTGACCCTGCGCGAGGCCGAGGTGCTGTACTGGGTCGCCAAGGGCAAGACCAACCGCGACATCGGCGACATCCTCGGCTCGAGCCCGGCGACGGTGAAGAAGCACCTCGAGCGCGTCTACGTGAAGCTCGGCGTCGAGACGCGCACGGCAGCCGCGAGCATCGCGACGACGCGCCTGCGGCAGCTCAACATGGCGGTGGGCGGCTAGTCGCCTGCGGCGGGTTTGCACGATCCGTGCCGGCATCGGCACCGACGTGCACCGCATACGCCATCGGGCGTATTCCGCGGCGCCGGGGCGCTGCTTAACCTGCATTCGCGGTCGCCTGCAATGGCATGCGACTTGCACCAACGATCCCATCCACACCCTGGAGCGTCAAACCCATGAATACATCCCGCCGCCAAGTCGGCAAGACACTGACCGCCGTTGCGCTGGGCGTCGCCGCCCTGGGCATGGGCTCGCTCGCGAGCGCCGCCGACGACACCATCAAGGTCGGCGTGCTGCACTCGCTGTCGGGCACGATGGCCATCTCGGAATCGGTCCTGAAGGACACGGTCCTGATGACGATCGACGAGATCAACGCCAAGGGCGGCCTGCTCGGCAAGAAGCTCGAGCCCGTCGTCGTCGATCCGGCCTCGAACTGGCCGCTGTTCGCCGAGAAGGCGAAGCAGCTGATCGACCAGGACAAGGTCGCCGTGGTGTTCGGCTGCTGGACCTCGGTCTCGCGCAAGTCGGTGCTGCCGGTCTTCGAAGAGAAAAACGCGCTCCTGTTCTACCCCGTGCAGTACGAGGGTGAAGAGCTCAGCAAGAACGTCTTCTACACGGGTGCCGCGCCGAACCAGCAAGCCATTCCCGCGGTCGAGTACCTGATGAGCAAGGCCGGCGGCGGTGCCAAGCGCTGGGTCCTCCTGGGCACCGACTACGTCTACCCGCGCACGACCAACAAGATCCTCCGCTACTTCCTGCACGCCAAGGGCGTGAAGGACGAAGACATCATGGAGACCTACACGCCGTTCGGCCACAGCGACTACCAGACCATCGTCGCCGACATCAAGAAGTTCTCGGCCGGTGGCAAGACGGCCGTCGTGTCGACCATCAACGGCGACTCGAACATCCCCTTCTACAAGGAACTCGGCAACGCCGGCCTGAAGGCCAAGGACGTTCCCGTCGTCGCCTTCTCGGTCGGCGAGCAGGAACTGCGCGGCCTCGATCCCAAGCCGTTGGTCGGCCAGCTCGCGGCATGGAACTACTTCATGTCGATCAAGAGCCCGGCGAACACCGCGTTCATCAAGAAGTGGAGCGACTACGCCAAGGCCCACAACATCCCGGGCGACAAGGACAAGCCGCTGACCAACGATCCGATGGAAGCCACCTACATCGGCATCAACATGTGGGCGCAGGCGGTCAAGAAGGCCGGCAGCACCGACACCGACAAGGTGATCGCGGCGATGGCCGGCCAGACCTTCGCGGCGCCGAGCGGCATCACGTCGGAGATGGACCCGAAGAACCACCACCTGCACAAGTCGGTGTTCATCGGCGAAGTCCGCCCGGACGGCCAGTTCAACGTGGTCTGGAAGACGCCGGGCCCGGTCAAGGCCAATCCGTGGAGCCAGTACATCCCAGAAGACAAGGGCAAGAAGGACGAGCCCGAGAAGAAGTGATCGGGTCCATGACCTGACACGAACGACCGATCGCGGCGAGCGCTGCGATCGGTTTCCGCGGCGGTCGAATGGCCGCCGCTCTCGCTTTCGCGAAGGCACGCTCTTGAGCAGTGATTTCTCCGTCTCGATCCGTGCGCTGCTCCTGCGCTGGATTCCGCTGCTGATCGCGGCACTGACGCTGTGCGGCCAGGCCCAGGCATTGACGCAGCCGCAGGCGCGCGCTCTGGTGGCAGGCGAGATCGAGGACCGGATCGCCGCCCTGCACAAGGTGCTCGACGGTGCCGACGACAAGACCGTCGCCCTGATCCAGGCGATCTCCGACGATTCGGTGAAGTTCACCGACAAGGCCGTCTTCGTCATGAAGGACGGCAAGGGTTACGACCCGGTGACCGGTGCGGAAACGCCCGTCCCGGAGGCGGCGGAAGACGTCGTCAACAACAACGAGATGCGCAGCGAGCTCGACGCGGCGCTGGCATCCATCAAGCTCCTGTCGAAGGACGACAAGGTCCGCGCGGCTGCGGTCAAGACGATGCAGCAGGGCGACCTCGACGATTCGAAGCTGCCGCTGATCGAGAAGGCCTACGCGGCCGAATCCGTGCCGGCCATCAAGGACAAGCTCGGCGAGCTGCGCGCCGCGATGCTGCTCGCCAGCACCGACA
>CAZZVH010000450.1:0-3188 GCA_964657365.1 uncultured Burkholderiaceae bacterium | reverse complement strand
GCGGCGTGTTCGGTGCGGCCGCTCGCACGCGGCGCAGGAGCTCGCCTTCGCCGTCGTCGAACGACACCGTCGTCATCGCGCCGTGCAGGTCGAGCAGGATCAGGTCGCAGCCGCGGCCGACGGCGTCGACGATGCTGGCCGCCAATGCCTCGAAGGCGGCGTCGTGGACGCGGCCGCTGGGATTCGCGGTGGCATTGCAGGCGATCTCGATCGCCGCGCCGCGCGCTTCCGCGGCGTCGATGAACGCGCCGAGACCGGTGCGCGTGCCGCGACCCTGCGCGAGCGCCGCCGCACCGAAGGTCGGGCCGTCGGGGCCGAACGAGGCGAGCGGCGTCGGCACCGGCGAAAAGGTGTTGGTCTCGTGGTTGAACCGCGCGGCGACGATCTGCATGTTCGATTCCGGGGGGCTCCGCTCGCTGAGCTTCGAGCATAAGCGGGCCCGTGGATTGCCCCGTCGGCGCCGCACCGAATGCTCCGGACACCCTGCGCCCGAGCCCACCGAGATCTTCCATGCCCATCGATGTCATCGCTTCGCCGGTTCGCCTTCGCGACAGGCCGCTCTACGCATTCCTCGTCCAGTTTCCTGCCGTCTGTTTCGTGGGCGCCCTGGTGTCCGACATCGCCTACTGGCGCACCGCCTCGTTCCTGTGGGAGACGTTCTCCGTCTGGCTTCTCGCAGCGGGGTGCCTGATGGCGGCCGTGGCGGGTGTCGTCGGCCTGTTCGAGTTCCTCGGTAACCGGCGCATTCGCCTCGCGCCGCTCGCATGGCCGCATGCGCTTCTGAGCCTGCTGGCGGCGGTGCTGTCCGTCATCAATGCCTTCGTGCACAGCCGGGACGGCTACACGGCGGTGGTCCCCGACGGGCTGACGCTCTCGGTCATCGTGGTGCTGCTCATGCTGGCCGTGTCGTGGCTGGGCTGGGCGGCACCGCCCGTGGTCGTCCGCTCGGGAGTCGCCGCATGAATCGCCATCCGAGCCACCTGGCGGTCTGCGCATCGGCGATCGGCCTGGCCATCGCCTTGACCGGCTGCGGCGAGGGCACGTCCATCACGCCCGATGCGCAATACGGCGCCAAGCCCGTGCTGCCCGAGCCGCAGCAGTATCTGCTGCCGCCGATGAAGATCGCGCCGAAGGGCAGCTGGAAGGAAGGCGAGACGCCGACCGTCGCGCCGGGATTGAAGATCGAGGCGATCGCCAAGGGCCTGATGCATCCGCGCTCGATCTACGTGCTGCCGAACGGGGATGTCCTGGTGGTCGAATCCAGCGGGCCGCAGGCGCCCGTCAATCGGCCGAAGGACCTGATCATGGGCCTGGTGCAGTCGTTCGGCGGCAGTGGCGCCAAGGGCGGAAACCGCATCACGCTGCTGCGCCCCGCCACGGCCGGCGCACCCGAGATGCGCACCGTGTTCCTGGACCATCTCAACTCGCCCTTCGGCGTCGCGCTGGTCGGCAACGACCTGTATGTCGCCAACACGGACGCCGTGGTCCGCTACCCGTACACCAGCGGCGAGACGCGGATCTCGGCGCCGGGCACGACGCTCGTCGAGTTGCCCGGAGGCCCGATCGACCACCACTGGACCAAGAGCCTGCTGGCCAGCGGCGACGGGTCGAAACTGTACGTGGGGGTGGGCTCGAACAGCAACATCACCGAGAACGGCATGCCGGCCGAGATGAACCGTGCGGCGATCTGGGAGGTCGATCGCGCGACCGGCGCGATGCGCATCTTCGCGAGCGGCCTGCGCAATCCGAACGCGATGCAGTGGGAGCCGCAGAGCAGCAAGATGTGGGTGGTGGTGAACGAGCGCGACGAGATCGGGCCGAACCTCGTGCCCGACTACCTCACCTCGGTGGCCGACGGCGGCTTCTACGGCTGGCCCTATAGCTACTACGGCGGCCACGTCGACCCGCGCGTGAGGCCGCAGCGCCCCGACCTGGTCGCCCGGGCGATCGTGCCCGACTACGCCTTGAGCTCGCATGTCGCACCCCTCGGCTTGGTGTTCAACAGCGGCACGACGCTGCCCGACGCCTACCGTGGCGGCGCCTTCGTCGGCGAGCACGGCAGCTGGGACCGCAGCCCGATGAACGGCTACAAGGTGGTGTTCGTGCCGTTCAGGGACGGGCGCCCGGCCGGGCCGCCTCAGGACGTCGTCGCCGGATTCCTCAGCGCGGACGAGCACGCCAACGGCCGCCCTGTCGGGCTGGCCATCGACGGCAGCGGCGCCCTGCTGATCGCCGACGACGTGGGCGATGCGGTCTGGCGGGTCTCCGCCTCGGGCAGGTGAAGGACGACATGCGGTTCACCCGACGTGCCGCCCTCGGTGCGCTCGCACTGCCGTGGCTCGCCGGCTGCAGCACGCCGCTGCCGCTGATCGCCGCACCCCCGGCCGACGCCACTGCCTCGCGGCGGCTGCGCGAGAGCGCGGAGGCACACGGCCTGGCTGCGTATCGGCAGTTGAGCGACATCAACGTGTCCTACGACGGCCAGTGGCGTCCGCTGATCGGCAAGATCCAGCGCGAGATCGTCGATGCCGGCTTTCGCGGCAGCTCGCAAGAGCGCCTCATGCCGAAGTCGGGCCTGTCGGCGCAGTCGTACACCGGCCCGAGCGGGCACAAGGAAGTGGTCTGGCGTCGACAGCCTTCCGGCAAAGATGCACAGGGAGAGGTGGCCGTGTGGTTCAACGGCGTTCGCAGCACCGACCCCGCCGCCGAGCAGGCCGCGGCGCTGGTCGCCGAAGGCTACAACCTGTTCCTGCTCGGGCCCTTGTGGCTCGCGGACCGGCCATTGCCGGTACGACTGGCCGGTGTGGAGACGGTCGACGGCAGGCCGTGCGACGTGATCGAGGCCTGGCTGGCCCCGGGCCTCGGGCGGTCCGGCTCCGATCGCATCGCCCTGTGCATCGATCGCAGCGACAGCCTGATGCGTCGTGTCCGCTTCACGCTCGAAGGCTTTCCCGGCACGCAGGGAGCGGTCGCCGAGGTCGACACCTTCGATCATGCGCGCCGCTTCGGCGTGATGTGGCCGATGCGCTCGTACGAGCGGGTGCTGCACCCGATCGCGCTGCCCGCCCACGACTGGCACGTGACCGGGCTCGACGTGAACCGCGGCTACGCGCCCGAGGCGTTGTCCGGCCCGGAGCTCAGCGGTGCGGCGGCGGCGCCGGCGGCAGCCCTCTAGCCCGGGCCGGGCA
>CAZZVH010000449.1:0-3200 GCA_964657365.1 uncultured Burkholderiaceae bacterium | reverse complement strand
CCATGCTGGCGAAGTAGTTGGTGCGGTCGTCGGAGGTGGTGCCGTTCCAGGACAGCCCGCGGTCGCTCATCTCCTTCTTCGGATCGGGATGCCGCGGCGTGCCCTTGAACATCAGGTGCTCGAGCAGGTGCGCCATGCCCGTCTCGCCGTAGTTCTCCATCCGCGAGCCGACCTTGATCGTCAGGTTCACGGTGGTGGCCGGCTTCGAAGCGTCCGGCAGCGTCAGCACGTGCAGGCCGTTCGGCAACGCGTATTCGTCGATGCCTTCGACCGTGGTGACGCGCGTCATGCCAGCCGGCAGCTGCACCGGCGTCAGCGGCGCCGGGGCGGTGACCGACGGCGCCTGCGCTTGGGCGACGGCGCACGCGGCTGCGAGCGCCAGGCCGCAAAGGCGGGTCACCCGGCTCGCGAGGGAACGGACGCGCAGGTCCGGAAAAGCAGCTTGCCTCATGGTGTCTCCGAAAATGCGGCGCGGGTCACGTTCTCGTGACTGCCGTCTGTCGTGTCGTGGCCGGTGGCCGGTCGCCGCCCGGAATTGTCGACGGCGCGCCGCGTCCCGCCTTCAAGCATGGGCTTCGAGCCAGGCGTCGAGATCGCCGGTCGAATGGGCGATGTGGAGCGGCCCGTGCACGGCGAACGCCTCCGGGGCGTGGGCGCCGAAGCTGACGGCGACGCTCGCGCAGCCGGCATTGGCGGCGAGCTGCAGGTCGTGGGTGGTGTCGCCGATCATCAGCGTCCGGCCGGGGGCCGCGCCGAGCTCCTGCATCAGCTCGCGCAGCATCCGCGGATCGGGCTTGCTGGCGGTCTCGTCGGCGGTCCGGGTCGCATCGAACAGCTCCCCGAGCGCCGAGATGCGCAACGCATCGTCGAGGCCGCGGCGGCTCTTGCCGGTGGCCACGGCCAGCAGATGGTTGCGCGCCCGGAGCCCTTGCAGCATGGCCTGCGTGCCCTCGAACAGGACGACGTCGTCCTGGCTCGCCATGTAGTGGAAACGGTAGCGATCGGCGAGCTCGCCATAGCGCTCGCGGGGCAGGTCGGGGGCGGCGTGGCGGAGCGCATCGCCCAGGCCGAGACCGATCACGAAGTTCGCGTCGTGGTCGCTCGGCACCGTCGTGCCGACGTCCGCGCACGCCGCCTGGATGCAGCGGGCGATCAGCGCGGTCGAATCGAACAGCGTGCCGTCCCAGTCGAAGACGACGAGATCGAAGCGCCGTTCCCTGCTCATGCAGGCGCGCTCGCCATGGCCGACAACGCGCCGAGCACATGGGTGCAGGCGCCCGGCAGCGGCGCCTCGATCTCGACCGTCTCGCCGGTCGCCGGATGGACGAAGCGCAGCCGCCTCGCGTGCAGGAACATCCTGCCGAACCGACAGTCCGGCAGCGATTCGCCCCGCGCCAGCGCCTTGTTGACGGCGAAGTCGCCGTACTTGGGATCGCCGACGACGGCGTGGCCTTCGTGCGCCAGGTGGACGCGGATCTGGTGCGTGCGGCCGGTCTTGATGGTCACGTCGAGCAGGGTGAACCGGCCGTAGCGCTCGGCGACGCGCACCAGCGTGATCGCCCGGCGCCCGTCCGCGTCGTCGGCATCGACAGTGCGGACGCGCCGCGTGCCTTCGGCGTCGAGATACTTGTGCAGGGCGATGTCGATCACCTTGGCACGCTCCGGCCAGTCGCCGACGACGAGCGCCGAGTAGGTCTTGCCGATGGCCCGCTCCGGCGCCCGCGATCTCAGGTCGTTCTGCAGGCCGACCAGCGCCTTGCGCGTCTTGGCGATCAGCAGCAGGCCGGAGGTCTCCTTGTCGAGCCGGTGCACCAGCTCCAGGAACTCGGCCGCCGGCCGGGCCCGGCGCAACTGCTCGATGACGCCGAAGCTCTCCCCGCTGCCGCCGTGCACCGCGACGCCGGCGGGCTTGTCGATCGCCAGCAGGTGCTCATCCTCGAAGACGACCGGGAATTCGCGGGGCGGCGCCGGGGCGACCTCGCTGCGATCGGCCGTGCGCACGGGCGGGATGCGGACCACGTCGCCGAGGTCGAGCCGGGTGTCGGCGCCGGCGCGGCCCTTGTTCACCCTCACCTCGCCGGAGCGGATCACGCGATAGAGATGCGTCTTCGGCACGCCCTTCAGCGTCTTGGCCAGGAAGTTGTCCAGGCGCTGGCCGACCGAACCCGCGTCGACGACGATGGTCTGCACGGCCGGGGCGGGCCTGGCCGGCGCTGCCCGCGCTGCCTTCGGCGGCGTCACGGCAACCCGCGTTCCTTTGGCCCTTATAATGCGCTGCTCCACTCTGAGCCGTAAGTGTTTGATTTTTCAGAGTTTAGCGTCGCGATGAAAGGCGGCGCAGGCTCGCTTGGCTTCGAGTGGCGGCCGGGACCCGAGTTCCGGCAATACGGTGATGCAACGTCCCGTCGCTCCTGCAGGCTGCGTTCCCAAGTGACGCCGCGGCTGTGATGCGCGAGACGGCAGAGCGACAAGAAAGAACCCACGACCAAGGTTTTCCGGCCGAAGACGAATGCCCCGCGCGAATTCCGTTCGCGCGATCCGGCTCCCTCGCGCTTCGGCCTGCGTCCAGTGAACGCCAGCGTGCCACCCACCCGCCACTTCATTGCTTCGCGCGCGCCAACGCTGCCCGGGCCCGCGGTCTCCTGACCGCACCATCCCGCGCAGTCCAGGGCGATTCCTTCCGGTTTCCTTCGCGTTTTCTCGTGCATCGATTCGTCGCCAGCGGCCCGGCCGCGGCGGCTTGATGAAGAGCGCGGCCCGATAGAGGCCGCGCCGAAGGAGTGCACATGAAACGCATGCTGATCAACGCGACGCAGCCGGAAGAGCGTCGCCTCGCCATCGTCGACGGCCAGAAGTTGATGGACTTCGAGACGGAGATCGAGGGCCGCGAACAACGCAAGGGCAATATCTACAAGGCGGTCGTGACGCGGGTCGAGCCCTCGCTCGAGGCCTGCTTCGTCGACTACGGCGAAGACCGCCACGGCTTCCTGCCGTTCAAGGAAATCTCGAAGAACTACTTCCGCGAAGGCACCGATGCCCGCACCGCGCGCATCCAGGACGCGATCCGCGACGGCGACCAGCTGCTCGTGCAGGTCGAGAAGGAAGAGCGCGGCAACAAGGGCGCGGCGCTGACCACCTTCGTCTCGCTGGCCGGCCGCTACCTGGTGCTGATGCCCAACAACCCGCGCGGCGGCGGCGTC
>CAZZVH010000448.1:0-3202 GCA_964657365.1 uncultured Burkholderiaceae bacterium | reverse complement strand
CTGCTGCCGCCACCCCCGCCGGCGGCGGCGCTGAACGCGGCGCGCAGCACCGTCGCGAGCTTGGTCGCATCGGCATTCTTCAGGTGCACGACCCAGATGTTGCCGTTGACGGCAGAGCCTTGCGGCGCCGTGTCGAGCTTGGCCACCAGCGAGCGGATGCCCGCGAGCCGGCTGGCGTTGGCGCTGCGCACGATCAGCGAGTTGCTGCGCGTGTCGATGAAGATCGACGGCGCCGCCGTGGCGGCCGCGCCCGGGGTGGCGGCTCCCCCCTGGGTGTCGGTCAGGCGCTGGATCAGCGGCGCGATGTCGTTCGCGACGGCGTACTTCAGCTGGATGACCTCGACGTCGCCGCCGGCAGGCACGTCCATCGCCGCGATGATCTGGCCGATCCGCTGCAGGTTGTCGGCGTAATCGGTGATGACGAGCGTGTTGTTGCCAGGATTCGCGTTGATCGTGTTGTTCGGCGAGATCAGCGGCCGCAGCACCGCGACCAGGTTGTTCGCGTTCTCGTAGTTGAGCCGGAAGATCTGCGTCAGGACCTGGTCGCCGCGGCGCGTCACGCCGTCGATCGAGACGGTGCCCGCCTGCAGCTTGGCATCGGCTTCGGGAACCACCTTGAAGAGGCCGCCCACCTCGACGACGGTGAAGCCGAGACCGCGCAACGCGGCCAGGAAATTCAAATAGGCCTCGTTGGGCGTCAGCGGATCCTCGCTGTAGAGCGTCATGCTGCCGCGCACACGCGGGTCGACGATGAACTGCTTCTTCAGGATGGCGGCCATCGCCCGCGTCACGCCCTCGATGTCGGCGTTGACGAAATTGAGGGTCACCGGCTCGCCGCGGAATCGGGGCGAAGGCGCCTGCGCAGGCGCTGCGGCGAGCGGAAGCGAGGCGATGAGCAACGTTGCCGCCATGGTCGCCGAGACGGCCCTGGCGACGAGGCTTGGCCGCCGTTCGCGGAGAAAACGCATGGTCATCCGATCGAGATGATCGACCGCGCGCCGTCGCGTCGACCGATGATGTTGAGCAGGTTCGCGAGCACCGCCTCGTCGACGCCCGCGGAACGCGCTTCGCCGCGGAACTTGACGCCGCCCGGGCCCCACGTGCCGCTCCCGGTGAGCTGCAGGGCGCCGTCCAGCGTCGACAACGCGAGCAGGGTGGCGCTGTTCGAATTCGAGCCGCCGGTCAGGGTGACCCGGTAGGTGCCGAGCGTCTCGAGCGTGGTGAGACGCGACGACACGCTTTGAAGTTCCAGGTCGATCTTGCCGTCGAGCCGCCAGCGGCCCTCGACCTGCTCGACCGTGAAGCCGGGCGACGTGACCCGGAACGTGCCGCCGAGCTGCAGGGTGTTGAGCGGCGTGCCGTAGCCGCTCAGCCAGGCGCTCGGCCACTGGCCGACGGCGCCCGAGGGCGGCGCTACCAGCGTCGCCTTGATGCGGCCGAGGCCGGGCCGGATCTCGAGGTGCATGGTGCCGTCGATGCAGCAGGCCTGCCGGGCCGACAGCAGCACGCCGTAGAAACGCGGCGAGAGCGTCCATTCGATCCGGCCGGGCAGCATGCTCGCATCGCGGCTGCCGGCGCCGCCGGTGAGCACCGGCACGGCGCTGCCGGACCAGACCGTGCCTTGCGCATCGGCGAGCAGGAGGCGCTGGTCGGTGGCGGAAGCGACGGCGCCGGCGAGCCAGGCGGCCGGCGCGAACAGCAGCAGCCCGACCAGAGTGCCGACGATCACGCCGGCCACGGCCCAGCGCACGGCGGCGCCGCGCTCGACCTCCCAGCCTTGCTCCGCGAGCGTCGATTCGCTCCAGGCGCTGCCCGCGACCGTCGGGCTCCAGAGTTGGCGATTGCGCTTGCGGCGGATCACGAGGCGCCTCCGCCGAAGCCGACCGTGATCGAGCCGGTGTAGCCGGACGCTGCCTTGACGAGCTGCGCCTCGACCGGCCGGGCCCGCGCCGCGCTGCGCGCCTCGCCGAGCCAGGACCGCAGCGACTCCGACGGGATGCCCGTGAACGTCATCGTCGCCCGGTCGCCCTGGACGATCAGCTTGGCCTTGTCGCCCAGGCTGGCGGTGGCCGCGCGCAGGGCGATCACCGCCTGCTCGGTCGGCACCGGCGCTGCCGAGCGCAGCGTTTCCATCTCGTTGGCAGCCAGCGTCGTCTGCTGCATCTGCTCGTCGAGCCGGGCCAGCTCGACCGGCGTCTCGCGCAGCGTTCTGAGCGCGGGCTGGATCGCGATCAGCCAGACCAGGAGAACACCGATCGCGAGGGCCATCGCGACGATCAGCTGCCGTTCGCGCGGGACCCGGGCCTGCCAGAAACGGCCGAGCTCGGTCCGCGCACCGGCCAGCGCCGGCGGCAGGGTGATGGCGTCGGTGGTGCTCATCGCATCAGGCGGCGCTCGGCGCGCGGCCACGCGAGACCACGAGCCGGCCTTCGTTGGCTTCGACCTGGAAGCCGGCGGACCGGATGATGCTGCGGAACTGCTCGATCTGCGCATCGCTCCAGCCGACCGCGCCGAGCGTCAGCTTGCCGGTCTCGAAGCGGACGTTCTCGACCGGTGGCCGGTCGCGCGGCCAGGCCGCCGCCGCGGCTTGCAGCATCGGCTCCAGATCGGCGTCGCCCGGCTTGCCGGCGAGCGTGCGCAGCGACTGCGTCTCGCGCAGCATCACGGCGCTCGCGTCGCGCTGCACGTCGGCCTCGCTGACGCGCGGATAGGTCGCCTTGACGAGCGCCTGGATCGCCGCGCGCTTCGCCTCGACCGCGCTCTTCTGATGCCAGGCCCAGAGGTTGAGGCCGACGATCTGGGCGACGGCGAAGGCCGCGAGACCGATCCGCACCGGCCGCCAGGCAGGGCTCAGTGCCTGGCGCAGCCAGTCGCGGGCCGCCCGGGTGCCGCGGTTGCGGCGGGCGAGCTCGAACTGGCGCAGGTTCCAGAGGCTGCGGCCGGCTTGCAGCAGCCGCTGCTCGACGGGCATCACCGTGACCGGTGCACCGAGCCAGCGCTCGGCGCCCGCCGAGGCGCTGGGCGACGCGCTCCAGCGCGTGGTCGGCGGCAGTGGCGACGGCAGCACCGCGCGTGCGAGGCCGCCGTCGAGGCGGATCGTGGCGACGCCGTCGGCATGGGCCCAGGTCAGCGCGACGCTGCCCGGCGACTCGGGGTCGCCCCCGGTCGGCACGTGGAAATGGCCGATCGGCGGATCGTCCGG
>CAZZVH010000447.1:0-3203 GCA_964657365.1 uncultured Burkholderiaceae bacterium | reverse complement strand
CCAGGTCGATGCCCGCGATCGCCTGCGCGATCGGCCCCGGCTCGCCGGCCTGGAGCGCGAGCACGGCGGTGCGCCGGGTCATCTCCGCGAACGCCGCCGGCGCCGACGAGAAGGCCTGGCCGATCAGCATCGGTGCGAGCAGCGTCTGCACGAGGTTGGCGCGATGCTCGGCGGCGCACGACGGGAAGTTGCACCACGCCTCGCCCCAGCCGACGGCGCCGTCCTCGTCCTCGGCCCGCACGAGCACGGCCGGACGATCGTGCATGGTGCCGAACGACGTGCGCACCGGCGTCGCGATGGCGACGCGGAACACGAAGGCCTCGAGCCGCGCGAGACGCACGGGAATCCCGGGCAAGGGCTGCAGCGGATGGACGGGCGGCATGGGCTGCGTTATAAAAGTATGGTCTATAGTATGTTTTAGGTCCGATGGTCGCAAGCAGCGGTTCCCCCTTGGCCCGTTCCCGGGCCGCAGCCAGCCCGTTGTCGCGGGTCGCGAAGCGCGTCTTGCTGGTCGCGGCACCCTGGGTGCTGATCATCGGGATCTGGTCCGCGATCCGTGCCAGCGGCCTGGTCAATTTGGCGCTCGTCCCGGCCCCGCTCACGGTGCTCGAGAAGTTCGCCGCCCTGGCGCACGACCGGCTGCCGATGGACGTCTGGATGTCGACGCGGCGGGTCGTCGTCGGCGTCGCGCTCGGGGTCGTCTGCGCCGTGCCGGTGGGCTTCTGCCTCGGCTGGTACCGCGGCCTGCGCGGCTTCATCGATCCGGTCGTCAACTTCTTCCGGGCCCTGCCGCCGATCGCGCTGATCCCGCTCGTCATCGTCTACTTCGGCATCGGCGAGCTGGCCAAGACGGTGATCCTCTTCTACGCGTCGTTCTTCGCCGCCGTCATCGTGATGTACGAAGGCATCGCCCAGATCAGCCCGATCTACGTGCGCGTGGCGCGCACGCTCGGCGCCAACGATCTCGAGATCTTCGCCAAGGTGATCGTGCCGCTGACGGTGCCGCACATCCTCACCTCGATCCGGGTCGCGCTCGGCGTGGCCTGGGCGACGCTGGTGGCGTCCGAGCTGATCGCCGCGCAGCAGGGCCTCGGCGCGCTGATCCAGAACGCGTCGTCGTTCTTCCAGCTCGACGTGGTGTACGTCGGCATCATCTCGATCGGCCTGATCGCGCTGACCATGGACCTGCTCCTGCGCGCCGCGAGCCGCCGTCTGGTCGACTGGCAGGACCGGATCGCATGAGCGACGCCGTGGCCCAGGCTGCATCGGCGGCCGTTTCATCGGTCGCGCCGGCGCGCATCCGCTTCGACCACGTCAGCGTCGATTTCCCGACCGCCGCCGGGCCGATGCGCGTGGTCGACGACGTCAGCCTCGACATCGCCACCGGCGAGTTCGTGTCGGTGATCGGGCCGTCGGGCTGCGGCAAGACGACGCTGATGAACATCGTCGGCGGCTTCGTCCAGCCGACCGGCGGCCGGGTCCTGCTCGACGGCAAGCCGGTGACGGCCCCCGGGCCCGACCGCGGCGTGATCTTCCAGGAGTACGGCGTGTTCCCGTGGCTCACGGTGCGCGGCAACATCGAGTTCGGCCTGAAGCTGAATGCCAGCCGCACGCCGGCCGCCGAGCGCGACGCGATCTGCCGCCGCTACATGGCGCTCATGGGCCTGACCGACTTCGCCGACCACCATCCGAAGCACCTTTCCGGAGGCATGCGGCAACGCCTGGCGCTGGCCCGCGCGTATGCCGTCAAGCCGCAGTTCCTGCTGATGGACGAGCCGTTCGGTGCGCTCGACGCACAGACCCGCACGGCCATGCAGGACCTGCTGCTGCACGTGCTCGAGGCCGAGGGCAAGACGGTGCTCCTCATCACGCACTCGGTCGACGAGGCCATCTATCTCTCGTCGCGCATCGTCGTCGTGACGGCACGGCCGGCGAAGATCCGGACCATCGTCGACGTGCCGTTCGGCTACCCGCGCACGGAGGCGGTGCAGAGCGATCCGCGCTTCGCCGCGCTGCGCTCGGAGATCCGCGCGCTGGTGATGGAAGAGTACGCGGCACAAGCCAGGCAGGGCGTGCGTCTCGCCGATTGAACGCGCGGGCGCCGACAAGAATTCACACCACGAGCCAGACCACGAGACCCCAAGGAGACGACATGACCTTTCGCCGCAGAACCCTCCTGCAAGCAGGCGCCGCCGCCACGCTCGCCGCGAGCTCGATCGCCAGCCTCGCGCAGGCCAGGACCAAGGTGCGCGTCGGCTACCTGCACACGCCCGCCGTCGATGGCCAGATCTGGATCGGCCAGCAATCGGGCGCCTGGGCCAGGCACGGCCTCGATCTCGAGCTGACCATGTTCTCGACCGGCCTCGAGCTGTTCCAGGCCATGATCGGCGGCAGCCTCGACGTGCTCTCGACCGGCGCCGTGATCTCCAACTTCCCGGCCCGCGGCCAGGGCAAGGTCTTCCTCGTCAACGACATCGAGTACGCGACCGCGCAGCTCTGGGTCCGCGACGATGCGATCAAGACGATCGCCGACCTGAAGGGCAGGCAGATCTCGACCACCACCGGCACGACCGCCCACGTCTTCCTCGACCGGGCGCTGCGATCGGCCAAGCTCGATCCGGCCAAGGACGTCCAGCTCGTCAACCAGCGCATGGCCGAGGCGGTCACGTCGTTCGTCTCCGGCGCGGTGCCCGCGGTCGCGCTGTGGGTGCCGTTCGACACCATCGTCAAGCAGAAGGTGCCGGGCGCACGCAAGCTGATCGACGCGTCGGCGTTCTTTCCGCAGGCCGCCATCATCGACGGCTGGGCCGCGCGCAACGACTACTTCGAGAGCAACAAGCCGACGCTGGCGGCACTGATCGCCGCCTGGGCCGAGATCAACGACGGCATGCTGGCGAACTTCGACGGCGCCGCCGAGACGCTGCAGAAGACGCAGTACAAGGACGTGCCGCTCGCCGACTTCAGGGAGTCGATGAAGTTCTCGAAGTACTACACCTCGGCCGAATGGCGTGCCCGCTTCGCCGACGGCACGGTGACGAAGTGGCTGCAGCAGGTGACCGATTTCTTCGCCGTCGCCGGCAACATCGCCAGCCCGGTGCCGGCGGCCACGTACTTCGATCCGGGCATCTACATGCAGACGGTCAAGGCCTGACAGGCCAGCCGGCCATGACGTCTGGGATCGCGACCTACGACCACATCGTCGT
>CAZZVH010000446.1:1375-3205 GCA_964657365.1 uncultured Burkholderiaceae bacterium | reverse complement strand
GCCCGGCTGGAACAGCTCGGCGCGGATGATCAGCGCCAGGATGCCGCCGATGATGAACATCGTGAACGAGAACAGCAGGTACATCGTGCCGATGTCCTTGTGGTTCGTCGCGTAGACCCAGCGCCGCCAGCCGGTGGGTGCGCCGTGGTGGTCGTGGTCGTGGTGGTCGTGTCCGGCGTCGTGGCCGTGGACGTGATCGACGGTTCCGTGGGGTCCGATGACTGCGCTCATTGAATTCGTTCCTCTGCGTTGCGGCGGCTAGTTGCGCGCGGCCGCGACTTCGGTGGGCTGCACGATCTGCCCGGTGGCGTTCGACCAGTGGTTCTTGGTGTACGTGATGACGGCGGCGATCTCGGTGTCGCTCAGCTGCTTCCACGCCGGCATCGCGTTGCGGCCGTTCAGGAGCACGTGGATCTGCTTGGTCTTGTCGGCGTCGAGCACGAGCGCGGAGCCGTCGAGCGCCGCGGCGTTGATCGCGCCGCCGCCCTTGCCGCTCGCCTGGTGGCACACCTGGCAGTTGGCGGTGTAGATCTGCTCGCCGCGCGTCTCGAGCCCGGCCAGGTCCCAGACCTTGGCGGGATCGTCGGCCTTGGCCGCGGCTTCCTTGTTCTTGCCTGCCACCCAGGCGGTGTAGTCGGCCTGCGAGACCACCTTCACCTGGATCGGCATGTACGAGTGCTCCTTGCCGCAGAGCTGCGAGCACTGGCCGTAGAAGGTGCCGATCTTGTCGGCCCGGAACCAGGTGTCGCGCACGAAGCCCGGCAGCGCCGTTTCCTGCACGCCCAGCGACGGCACGTAGAAGGCGTGGATGACGTCGTTCGCGGTCGTGATCAGCCGCACCTTCTTGTCGACGGGCACCACCAGCGGGTTGTCGACGCGCAGCAGGTAGTCGTCGCCCTGCGGCTTGCCGGCGTCCGACATCTCGCGTTGCGCCGGGTCGATGGTCGAGATGAAGCCGATGCCCTCGCCTTCGCCCTTCAGGTAATCGTAGCCCCAGCGCCACTGGATGCCGGTGACCTTGATGGTGAGATCGGCCGAGCTGGTGTCCTTCATGGCGACGACGACGCGGGTCGCCGGCAGCGCCATGCCGATCACGATGACGAACGGAACGATGGTCCACAGGATCTCGACCGTCGTGCTCTCGTGGAAGTTGGCAGCCCGCGCGCCCTTCGACTTGCGGTGCATGATGATCGAATAGAACATCACGCCGAACACGGCGACGAAGATCACCACGCAGATGATCATCACGAAGTTGTGAAGCCACTGCTGGTCTTCGGCGATGGCCGATGCGGGCGGGTGCAGGTTGTACTGGTTGACGGCAGGGCCGCCGGCCAGGTCGCCCAGGGCGTGAGCAGGCAGCGCCAGCGCCACGCCGAGCATCAGGGCCAGCCGGCTGGCTGCATGCCCGAGGGATCGCATCGTCATCATCTGTGGTGTCACGTCGGAAGGTCGGATTCGTTGCAGGCGGAGCGGGTCGGTCCGGTTGTCGCCGGGCCCCGCGCGGGCGGGTCGCTGCGGAGAGCGGCACGCAATTCGTCGGCCAGGGCGCGACGCAGCTCGGGCCGCACGAAACGGCCGATCGCGATCCGGCGGCCCTGGCCGGTCAGCTCGATCAGCGAGCGATCGCCCTGCTCCGGCTCGACACGGACCCAGCGCGGCACGAATTCGGCGCGTTCGGTGTGGCCGCCGAGCAGGCATTCGACGCTCAGGCGCCCGGGTTCGAGGCGCAGCGTCTCGCGGTCGGCCGCATGGCGGGCGTAGACCAGCAGGGCGACGCCGACGGCCGCCAGCTCGACGCCGGCGAACGGCATCACCAGGGGTGCGCCGTGC
>CAZZVH010000446.1:0-1365 GCA_964657365.1 uncultured Burkholderiaceae bacterium | reverse complement strand
GGCTGGGATTCTCCGGCATCGCCTGCCAGATACGCAGCAGCGAGAGGAAGTCGGAGTCGGCGTCGGCAAAAGCGCGGTGCGCGGTGGCGGCGGCTTCCTTCGCGTCCTCGGGCCGCTCGCGTGGGTCGGGCACGCTCAACCCGGCGGCGATGACGAGCGAGAACACGCAGAGCGACGCATAGACGGCGAGCAAGTGACCCGGCGCGAAGGAGCAATTGCGCTTGAGCAGCCACTGCACGGAGCCGTCGAACGTGCTGCCGACGCTCGCGAAGCGGAACTGCGCGGTCGGCCAGGCCATGCCTCGGGGAGCGGGAGCGCTGAGAGCTGACATCCTGTGGATCGCCTGGGACGCCTGATCGGGTGACTCGTTCGGTGGAGCGGCATGGCCGCTCGATGGGCCGGCCGGCCGCGCAACGTTGCCGCGGCAAGACCGTGGCCCCGACAAAACCCCCGCATTTTAGCGCACGCGATCGATTCAACGGCTCGGCTTGCGGACCATTGCCCGCATGGCGTCGAGAGAAACCGACACCGGTTCGCCGGGTCGCTGTTTCGGCGCCACCTTGAAGCCGTGCCCGTACGCGACTTCGAAGCTGAGCGAGATCCTTCCGTCCTTGCCGGCGCGCGACGAGAGCAGGTCGACCAGCCGCTGCCGCCACGCCCGCCCGCGCAGGGCGGAAAAGCGATCCGGCGCGGCATTGCCGCCGAGCTGGCGCAGCTCGCGCAACGCCGCTTGCGCATCCGGCCAGGTGAGCGCGATCGTTTCCTGATCGAGCACGGGCGCCGCGAAGCCGGCGGCGACCATCATGTCGCCGAGATCGTGCATGTCGACGAAGCCCGGTGTCGGCGCCGGCCAGCGCTGCTCGGCATAGAGACCCCGCAACTCCGCCAGCGTCGCCGGGCCGAGACAGGAAAAGGCGACCACGCCGTCGACATCGAGCAACCCATGCCAGCGCGAGAACAGAGCCGGCGGGTCGACGACGGCATGCAGCATCATGTTCGCCCAGACGAGCTGCGCCGGCGCGAACGATGCGTCGTCGTCGCTCGCGAGCGAGGCAGGCGCACGCCGGCCCGGGGCCGACTGCCACCAGCGTCGCTTCGTGACATCGGCCGGACGAGCGGCCCAACGCGCGTCCGGCTCGACCGCCACGACCGTCGCACCGGGATAGCGCTGTCGCAACGCCGCGGCGCCGCCGCCGGGGCCGGCCCACCAGTCGAGGATGCGTGCGGGCTGCAGGCGGACAGGATCGAGATGCTCGGACAGCCGGCGCGCGACCTCGCGGTGGAGCCACGGCGACTCGGCCTGGCGCGCCATCCGTCGCAGCAGAGGCGGTGCGGATCACGGTTGGACCTCGGCCGAGGCCTTTT
>CAZZVH010000445.1:0-3206 GCA_964657365.1 uncultured Burkholderiaceae bacterium | reverse complement strand
GCCACCTCCCGCGCCGCCTGCATGCGCAGCCAGAGGCGCGACATGGTCTCGTGGATGTCGTCGACCAGCGGCCCCGTGACGCGGACGGCGAAATCGAAGCGCGGCTCGTCGAGCTTGCCGTGGGTCGGATCGAGATAGTCGTCGAGCAGGTTGATGCCGCCGCAGAAGCCGACGCGGCCGTCGATCACGGCGAGCTTGCGATGCATGCGGCGCCAGCCTTTCGGCAGGACGACGCGCCAGCCGCGTGCCGGGTTGTAGATGCGCCAGAACAGGCCGGCGGCCTTCCAGCGCGCCTGCCAGTCAGGCGGGACATCGCCGGTGCCGATGCCGTCGACCACGACGCGCACGCAGACACCGCGCGCGGCCGCCCGCTCGAGCGCCTCGGCGACCTGCAGCGGCGCGCCCCGGAACTCGAAGATGTAGGTCTCGAGCAGCACCTCGGCGCGGGCCTGGTCGATCGCCTCGGCCAGCGCCGCGAACATCGCCTCGCCGCCCTTCAGCAAGGTGATGCGGTGGCCCGGCTGCAAGGCACGCGTCGCCCTCGCGGCGCGCTTCTTCGCGGTGGCCATGGCGCCGCTGCGCCGTCAGGCGAGCTCGAGCTCGGCGACCAGCGGCAGGTGGTCGGACATGCGGGCCCAGGCGGAGCCGCGCGGCACCGCGGTGCCGACGCATCGGAAGCCGCGGACGTAGACGCGGTCCATCGAGAACATCGGCATCTGCGACGGGAAGGTGTTGAAGCGCGCCGCCGGATCGCCCGCGACGATGGCGCGCTCGAGGGCGCAGCCGGTGATCAGCGGATCGAGCTTGCCGCCCCAGTCGTTGAAATCGCCCGCGACGATCACCGCTTCGCCGGCCGGCACGTTGGCCTCGATGAACTCGCGCAGGCGCTCCACCTGGCGCACGCGGCTGGCGTGGATGAGGCCGAAGTGGGCGACGATGGTGTGCACGAGGACGCCGTTCCACGTCACCGGCACGTGCAGGAGGCCGCGCTGCTCGAAGCGGTGATCGGAGACGTCGTGGTGGCCGATGTCGCCGATCGGCCAGCGCGAAAGCAGCGCGTTGCCGTGCTCGCCGTCCCGAGTCACGGCGTTCGTGCGGTAGGCGACTTCGTAGCCCTCGGGCGCGAGATAGTCGGCCTGCGGCAGTTTCGGCCAGCCCACCTTGGTGTCGACGAAGAAGCGCGCCTCGGCGCGGTTCATGCGGCGCACTTCCTGGAGGAAGACGAGGTCGGTGTCGAGCGCCTCGATGCCGAGCACGAGGTTGTGGATCTCGAGGCGACGCCGCGGCCCGACCCCGCGCACGCCCTTGTGGATGTTGTACGTGGCGACGCGCAGCACGCTGGTCGACTGCGTCGTGGCCGCATGGTGGCCGCGCGCCTCGGCGGCATGGGTCGCCATCGGCGACCGTGTGTCGGGCTTGCGCATCACCCGTGCAGCTGCGGCAAGCAACGGATCGCCGCCGCGTTCGACGGCGAACGGCAGCGCTCGGCAGCGGCGCTCCAGCCGAGCCATTCGAACCGCAGATGCTCGCGCGGCGAGAGCCGGATCGCCAGGCCGGCGGGCACGACGAGGCCGAAGACATGCTCGGTGTTTCGGGTCACCCCCGGAGCATACCGAGCCTGCCATTCCGGATAGATGTCGTAGACATTGCGCATGTGCCAGTCGCGCAGGCAATCGGCGTGCACGGACGCGCCGCCGATCCCGATCCCCGTCTCCTCGGCCACTTCACGGCGACAGGTCTCGATCAGCGGCTCGTCCAAGGTGTCCTTCGAGCCGGTCACGCTCTGCCAGAAGCCGGGCATGTCGGCCCGCTCGAGGAGCAGGACGTCGAGACCCGAGGTATGGATGACGACGAGGACGGATTCGGGGATCTTGAAGGACGTCATGAGAGCAGTCCGTCGCGCAGATCGCGCCGGGCGGTCGCCACTCCTCAGCCCCCGGCCACCTGCGTATTCCGCAACCGGATGTGCAGCTCCCGCAGCTGCTTCTCGTCGACCGGCCCCGGCGCGTTCGTGAGCAGGTCCTGCGCCCGCTGGGTCTTCGGGAAGGCGATCACGTCGCGGAGCGATTCGGCGCGGACGAGCAGCATCACGAAGCGGTCGAGGCCGATGGCGATGCCGCCGTGCGGCGGTGCGCCGTACTGCAGCGCGTCGAGCAGGAAGCCGAACTTCAGCTGCGCTTCCTCGGCATCGATCTTCAGGGCGCGGAAGACCTTGCTCTGCACGTCTTCCTTGTGGATCCGGACCGAGCCGCCGCCGAGCTCGATGCCGTTCAGCACCACGTCGTAGGCCTTCGCGACGCAGCGGCCGGGGTCCGTCTCGAGCCAGTCTTCGTGGCCGTCCTTGGGGCTGGTGAAGGGGTGGTGCACGGCGTTCCAGCGGCCGGCAGCGTCGTCGTACTCGAACATCGGGAAGTCGACGACCCAGAGCGGCTCCCAGTCGCCCTGCGCCAGGTTGCGCGCCTTGCCGAACTCGCTGTGGCCGACCTTGACGCGCAAGGCGCCGAGGGCGTCGTTGACCACCGAGGCCTTGTCGGCGCCGAAGAAGATCAGGTCGCCCGACTGCGCCGCCGTGCGCTTCATGATCTCGGCGATGGCGGCGTCGTGCAGGTTCTTGACGACCGGCGACTGCAGGCCCTCGCGGCCTTTCGACGCGTCGTTGACCTTGATCCAGGCCAGGCCCTTGGCGCCGTAGATCTTGACGAATTCGGTGTAGCCGTCGATCTCGCCACGCGTCATCTCGCCGCCGCCCGGCACGCGCAGCGCTGCGACGCGGCCGCCCTTGGCCTTGGCCGGCGCCGAGAAGACCTTGAAGTCGACATCGCCCATCACGTCGGTCAGCTCGGTGAGCTCGAGCTTGACGCGCAGGTCGGGCTTGTCGGAGCCGTAGATGCGCATCGCGTCGTCGTACTTCATCACCGGGAAGGGCTTCAGCTCGACGCCGATGGCGTGCTGCACGGTGCTGCGGATCATGCCTTCGAACATCGTCCGGATCTCCTCCTCGCCGAGGAAGGAGGTCTCGATGTCGATCTGCGTGAACTCCGGCTGCCGGTCGGCGCGCAGGTCCTCGTCGCGGAAGCACTTGGTGATCTGGTAGTAGCGATCGAAGCCGGCCACCATCAGCAGCTGCTTGAACAGCTGGGGCGATTGCGGCAGCGCGAAGAACATGCCGTCGTGGACGCGGCTCGGCACGAGGTAGTCGCGCGCGC
>CAZZVH010000444.1:0-3232 GCA_964657365.1 uncultured Burkholderiaceae bacterium | reverse complement strand
GCGCCATCGGCAACGACATGCGGCTCGACACCGGCGTCGGCGTCTGCGGCAAGGAAGGACAGAGCGTGCCGGTCGGCGTCGGCCAGCCGACCCTGCGCATCGACCGGATCACGGTCGGCGGCACCGCTTGATCCGCACGCTCTGCGTCGTCGCGGCGGTCACGCTGCTCGCTGGTTGCGCCGCCGAGGTCGTCAAGGGCTCGGAGTCTTCGATGCGGGTGCCGCCGGCGTCGGCGTCGACCCTGGTGCTCAACGTGAGCGGCTCGAAGGAGTCGCTCGCGTCGTCCGACTGGAACGACTTCAAGCGCGAGTGGCAGGAAAACTTCGAGGCGCAGGCGGCCATCGCCCATATCGCCTTCCGCATGCAGGACGGGCCGGCATCCGCGACAGGTGTCGACGGCACGCTGCTCTCTGTCTACGTCAACGACTATCGGTTCATCCGGCCCGGCGCGAGGTACGTCACCGGCGTCTTCGGCGGCAACGCCTTCATCGAGTCGACCTTCCGCTACGCCGACCTGAAGACCGGCGCCACCTTCGGCGTGCACACGGTCAACACCACGTCCACGGCGTGGCAGGGCGTGTTCTCGGCGATGACCAACAAGCAGGTCGAGGCGATCGCCGCCGACGTGATGCAGCAGCTCCGGTCCAGCGTCAAACCGGGCGCGATGCAACCGTCGGCGCCGGCAGCGGCCGCATCCGCGCCCTGAGGTCTCGACGCGCGCCGGTGCGACCCGGCCGCGCCCTCACACCGCTCCGACGACTCGCACGTCGAGCGTCGGCAGCCCGGCGATCGAGCCCTGCATGACATCGCCCGGCACCACCGGGCCGACGTTCTCCGGCGTCCCGCTGTAGATCAGGTCGCCAGGCATCAGCTCGAAGGCCTGCGACAGCTTCGAGATCTGCTCGGCGACGCTCCAGGTCATCTGGTCGAGATCGGAGCTCTGCTTGACGATGCCGTTGACCTTCAGCGAGATGGCGCCCTTCGTGAAATGGCCGACGTCGGCGACGCGATGCAGCGGCCCCATGGGCGCCGAGTGGTCGAAGCTCTTGCCGATCTCCCAGGGCTTCTTCTCGTCGCCCATCGCCCGCTGCAGGTCGCGGCGCGTCATGTCGAGGCCGATCGTGTAGCCGTAGACGAGCGACAACGCCTGCTCGACCGGCACGTTCCTGCCGCCCTTGCCCAGCGCCGCGACGAGCTCGATCTCGTAGTGATAGTTCTTCGTCAGCGACGGATAGGGATGCTCCGCCGTCGTGCCGACGGCGACGTACTGGACGGCGTCGCTCGGCTTCTGGAAGAAGAACGGCGGCTCGCGGGTCGGGTCGGATCCCATCTCGCGCGAGTGCGCCGCGTAGTTGCGGCCGATGCAGTAGATGCGGCGCACCGGGAAGACCTCGCTCGTGCCGACGATCGGCAAGGTCGGCTGGGCGACGGCGAAGACCGTCCCGGTGCCCGTGCCCGCAGCGGCAGATTTCGGCGTGCTGCCCGCGCAGCCGGCCATCGTGGCCAGGCCGGCGATGGCGCCGCCCGACAACACTTTTCGTCGATCCATGACTTTGTCTCCATTCCGGCCGGATGAGGTGCACGAGCGCCGTGCTACATTGCCGACCATGATTTCGCGCTCCTGGTTCTACGCGTATTTTGCGTTCTCGCACCGCTCGGCGGACGGAGAGGCGATCGCGTAGCTAGTCAGCGCAACCGAACTCCAAACCGCCGGGCATCCCCCGGCGGTTTTTTTTGGTCTTTCGTTTTTGTGGTCAGTGCGGTCGAGAGGGAAACGTCATGACGAAGAACAGCAATGCCGGCGAGTCTGCGTATGCGACCAGCGAACGCACCAGCCAGACCGACGACGAGCGCATCGTGGACGTGATGCCGCTGCCGCCGCCGGAGCATCTGATCCGGTTCTTCCCGATCGCCGGCACGCCGGTCGAGACGCAGATCGGCAAGACGCGTGAATCGATCCGCCGCATCATGCAGCGGCAGGACGATCGCCTGCTCGTGATCATGGGCCCGTGCTCGATCCACGATCCGCTCGCTGCCGTCGAGTACGCGAAGAAGCTGAAGGTCGAGCGCGAGCGCCACGCCGGCACGCTCGAGATCGTCATGCGGGTCTACTTCGAGAAGCCGCGCACGACGGTCGGCTGGAAGGGGCTCATCAACGATCCCTACCTCGACGAGAGTTTCCGGATCGACGAAGGGCTGCGCATCGGCCGCCAGCTGCTGCTCGAGATCAACCGGCTCGGCATGCCCGCCGGCAGCGAATTCCTCGACGTGATCTCGCCGCAGTATTTGGGCGACCTGATCGCCTGGGGTGCGATCGGCGCGCGCACCACCGAGAGCCAGGTGCACCGCGAGCTCGCCTCGGGCCTGTCGGCGCCGATCGGCTTCAAGAACGGCACCGACGGCAACATCAAGATCGCCATCGATGCGATCCAGGCGGCGGCGCGTGCGCACCACTTCCTCTCGATCCACAAGAACGGCCAGGTCGCCATCGTCGAGACGCGTGGCAACCCCGACTGCCACGTCATCCTGCGTGGCGGCAAGGCGCCGAACTACGACGCGGCGTCGATCGCCGCCGCTTGCGGGCAGATCGAAGCGGCCGGCCTGCCCTGCACGCTGATGGTCGACTGCAGCCACGCCAACAGCAGCAAGGACCATCTGCGCCAGGTCGACGTGGCGAAGGACGTGGCCGGCCAGCTGCGCGACGGCAACCGCTGCATCTTCGGTGTCATGGTCGAGAGCCATCTGCAGGCGGGCGCTCAGAAGTTCACGGCCGGCCGCGACGACCCGACGCGGCTGGAATTCGGCAAGAGCATCACCGACGCCTGCATCGGCTGGGACGACTCGATCGCCGTGCTCGAGACGCTCAGCTCGGCAGTGCTGGCGAGGCGCGCGCGGCCTGTGGAACCCGTGGCAATGGCGCCGATGGGCGCCTGAGGCGCACGCCGGCCGGCGTCAGTCGCCGGCAGCGTCGCGCGCCAGCCGCTCGCTCTTCCAGTAGACGTCGTCGCCGCCCAGGCCGTCGAGGTTGGCGCGGTTGAGGACGCGGGCGAGAACGAACAGCAGGTCGCTCAGCCGGTTGAGGTATTGCCTCGCCTCGGCGCGCACGACATCGCCGGCGGCCAGGGCGACGACCGCGCGCTCGGCGCGCCGGGCGACGGTCCGGCCGACGTGCGCGAGCGCCGCGCTGCGCGTCCCGGCGGGCAGGATGAATTCCTTCAGCCGGGGCAGCGAC
>CAZZVH010000443.1:0-3249 GCA_964657365.1 uncultured Burkholderiaceae bacterium | reverse complement strand
CGTTTCGCCGCTGGTGCCGGACTCAGTCATCCCGCTCGTTCGCCCGGATGAACTGGAACAGCTCCCGGAACGCCCGGCCGCTGCGCTGCTCGACGACGAGGGACTGGTCCTTGCGCGCGTTGCGGACAAGCGTGCGCAGTTGCTGCAGGTCGGCCTCGGGATGTTCCTTGGCGAAGCGGGTCGTCGCGGCATCGTCGGCGATCAGCTCGGCGCGCCAGCGCTCGGCCTCGTGCAGCGCCAGCGAATCGCGGGCGCGCCCGAGCTGGGCATGCGCCACGGCCTCACGGATCGGTTCGACGTCGGCCGAGCGCATGAGCTTGCCGATCAGCTGCATCTGACGGCGCCGCGCTTCGTGACTGCGCATCTTGCGCATGGCGGTCAAGGCGTCGAACAGGGGTTCGGCCAGCCCCAGGGAGCCCAGATGGTCGTCGCTCATCGCGACCAGCGCTTCGCCGAGCGACTGCAGGTCGTGGGACGCCGCCTTGCGCCGGGTCTTGCTGGGCCGCTCGAAGGGAAGCGGCGCCGCGTTCTCGGGTGCGTCGGCAGTGTCGGGGTCGGTGGATTCGATGCGGGCTCGCACGAGGGCGCACAGGCTTGGCGGGGGTCCTCGTTATGATAGCCGCCGACCCCTTCGCTCCCCGTGCACGACGCGTCCTGCGGCGCTGCCAGCCTCCCATCGCCCATGCCGTCTTCCCAACCCGCTTCGCTCTCGCCTTCCGATTTCGCCTATTCGCGCGAGCGTTTCCGCGAGCTGGCCGAGAGTGCCCTGTCGACGGCACGCCGGCTCGGCGCGACCGACGCGGTCGTGGAAGTCTCGGAAGGCGTCGGCCTGTCGGTCTCGGTGCGCAAGGGCGCGACGGAGAACGTCGAACGCAACCGTGACAAGTCGCTGAGCATCACCGTCTTCGCCGGCCAGCGCCGCGGCAACGCGAGCACCTCCGACTACTCGGCCGCCGGCCTGGAGCAGACGGTGCGCGCCGCCTGGGACATCGCACGATTCACGGCCGAGGACCCTGCGGCCGGTCTGCCCGACGGCGACACGCTCGCCACGGGTGCGGCCGCCGAGCGCGATCTCGACCTCTTCCATCCCTGGTCGATCGACGCCGCCGGCGCGATCGAGCTGGCGCTGGCCTGCGAAGCGGCCGCGCTCGCGGTCGACAAGCGAATCACGAATTCCGAAGGCGCGGGCGTGTCGGCGCAGCAGTCGCACTTCTACTCCGCCAACACGCGAGGCTTCGGCGCCGGTTATGCCAGCTCGCGGCATTCGCTCTCGGTCGCGCCGATCGCGTCGCTGCCCGGCCGCGGCGGCGACGACATGCAGCGCGACGCCTGGTATTCGTCGATGCGCTCGGCCGACGAACTGGCGGCGCCCGAGCGCATCGGTCGCTACGCCGCCGAACGCGCACTGTCCCGGCTCGGCTCGCGCAAGATCAAGACCTGCGAAGTGCCTGTGCTGTACGAGTCGTCGCTGGCCTCGGGCCTGCTGGGCGCCTACGTGCAGGCCACCAGCGGCGGTGCGCTGTACCGGAAATCGTCGTTCCTGGAAGGCTGCCTCGGCCAGGCCGTGCTGCCCGATCACATCGACGTGCGCGAAGACCCGCACCGACTGCGCGGCAAGGGCAGCGCACCGTTCGACGACGAGGGCGTGCTGACCACGCCGCGCGACATCGTCGTCGGCGGCGTCGCACAGACCTATTTCCTCTCGACCTATTCGGCCCGCAAGCTCGGCATGAAGACCACCGGCCACGCCGGCGGCTCGCACAACATGGCGCTGACCTCGCGCCTCACCCGGCCCGGCGACGATCTGCCGGCGATGCTGAAGAAGCTGCACCGCGGCCTCTTCGTCATCGAGCTGATGGGGCAGGGCGTCAACTACGTGACGGGCGACTACTCGCGCGGTGCCGCCGGGTTCTGGGTCGAGAACGGGACGATCGCCTATCCGGTGCACGAGATCACGATCGCCGGCAACCTGCGGCAGATGCTGAAAGGCATCGTCGCCGTCGGCGCCGACGCCTACACGATGGGCAGCAAGGCGATCGGCTCGGTGCTCGTCGACCGGATGAAGATCGCCGGAGCCTGACGCGTCAGCGGCCGGTGGCCTGCTGCCAGAGACGGCCGGAGCGGGTGCCGGACCGGCAGAAGGCGAGGATCGGCTTCGGCAGAGAGACCATCAGCAACGCGAAACGCGCGATCTCCTCCGGGCTCTGGTAGTTGCCCGCCACCGGCAGGTGCACGTACTCGAGACCGGCGGCGCGGGCCGCCGTTGCCATCGCCTCACTGGTCGGCTGGCTCGGGCCGCCCTCGAAATCCGGACGGTTGTTGATGACGCTGCGATAGCCGGCGGCCGCCGCCTCGGCCATCGCCTCCGGTGCGAGCTGCGGCGAGACGGCGAGGTCGGCGTCGAGTTGCTGGACGGCCAGAGTCATGGTCGCCTCACTTCGCCAGCGCGGCTTTCACCGCTGCCGACACGGCACCCATGTCGGCACGGCCGGCCAGGCGTGCCTTGGCCGCGCCCATCACCTTGCCCATGTCGGCCGGGCCCGTGGCGCCGGTCTCGGCGACGACGGCAGCGATTTCTGCCGCGATCTCGTCGGCGCTCAAGCGCTGGGGCAGGTAGCCTTCGAGAACCTGCAGCTCGGACGCTTCCTTGTCGACCAGATCCTGGCGGCCACCGGCCGTGAACTGGGTGATCGAGTCCTTGCGCTGCTTCACCAGCTTGTCGACGATGGCGATCACGGCGGTGTCGTCGAGCTCGATCCGTTCGTCGACCTCGCGCTGCTTCATCGCCGCGAGCAGGCCACGAATGGTCAGCAGGCGCGGCGCATCCTTGGCGCGCATGGCGTTCTTCATGTCGTCGGTGATCCGGTCCTTCAGACTCATGGCGGGCACTCTCGAAACTGGCAGTTCAGAAACAACGAAGCCCGCAATGCGCGGGCTCGTGGCGAAGCTCTTCGACCGATGTCCGGAAGCTTCGACGGGGCGCTGCTGACAGCGCTCTCGTTCAGTACAGCTTCTTCGGCAGCTGCATGCTGCGGACGCGCTTGAAATGGCGCTTCACCGCAGCTGCCTTCTTGCGCTTGCGCTCGGCGGTGGGCTTCTCGTAGAACTCGCGGGCGCGCAGGTCGGTCAAGAGGCCGAGTTTCTCGATCGTCCGCTTGAAGCGGCGCAGGGCGACGTCGAACGGCTCGTTTTCCTTGACTCGAATGGTGGTCATGTAGCAGTGGGCACTGAGGTGTGCGGGTAGAGTTG
>CAZZVH010000442.1:0-3264 GCA_964657365.1 uncultured Burkholderiaceae bacterium | reverse complement strand
GGCAGCACGTAGGCCACGTCGAAGCGGCCGCGCAGCGTGGCGGCGATGCGGCGCCGGGCCGACCAGTCGAGCCGACCGTGCGCGAACGGCAGCTCGACGATCTCGCGCACGTGCGGCATCGCACGGAACACCGGCGCGACCCAGGGCAGCGCCGCCACGGTGAGCGTGCTTCCGCCGCGCGCCAGCGCAGCGAGCAGCGGCTCGGCCATCACGGCGTCGCCGATCCACTGCGGCGCGATGACGAGAACGCGGCTCACGATGGACACCCCGCGACCGCTGCGAGCGGTGCGCGCAGCTCAGTGGCCCGAATGGACCGTCTCGCCGGCTTTCAGGCGGTACTCGGTGCCGCAGTACGGGCACTTGCCCGAGCGCGTCGAGGCGACGTCGATGAAGACGCGCGGATGGTTGCTCCAGAGCGGCATCTTCGGGTTCGGGCAGAACACCACGCCCGGCCCCTGCAGCTCGGCGGCGGTCAGCTCGACCACCGCGCTCGTCCTCGGATCGCCCGTGGCCATGGCCATCAGACCTTGGTCAGCCACTCGGCGTACTTCGGATTGCGGCCGTTGACGATGTCGAAGAAGGCGCTCTGGATCTTCTCGGTGATCGGGCCGCGCGAGCCGCGGCCGATCTCGAGCCGGTCGAGCTCGCGGATCGGCGTGACCTCGGCGGCGGTGCCGGTGAAGAAGGCCTCGTCGCAGATGTAGAGCTCGTCGCGGGTGATGCGCTTCTCGACCAGCTTCAGGCCGAGGTCGGCGCAGATCGCGAGGATGGTGTTGCGGGTGATGCCGTCGAGCGCGCCGGCCGACAGGTCGGGCGTGTAGACGACGCCCTTCTTGACCATGAAGATGTTCTCGCCGGCGCCTTCGCTGACGAAGCCGCTGGCATCGAGCAGCAGCGCTTCGTCGTAGCCGTCGTCGACCGCCTCCATGTTGGCGAGGATCGAGTTGGTGTAGTTCGAGACGGCCTTGGCCTGCGTCATCGTGATGTTGACGTGGTGGCGCGTGAAGCTCGAGGTCTTGACGCGGATGCCGCGCTTCAGGCCGTCTTCGCCGAGGTAGGCGCCCCATGGCCAGGCCGCGACCATGACGTGGATGGTGTTGCCTTTCGGCGAGACGCCGAGCTTCTCGGAGCCGATCCAGGTGAGCGGCCGCAGGTAGCAGGACTCGAGCTTGTTCTCGCGCACCACCGTGCGCTGCGCTTCGTAGATCTCCTCGAACGAGAACGGGATCTTCATGCGCAGGATCTTGGCGCTGTTGAAGAGCCGCTGCGTGTGCTCCGCGAGGCGGAAGATCGCTGTCCCGTCGACGGTGTTGTAGGCGCGGACGCCCTCGAAGGCGCCGCAGCCGTAGTGCAGGGTGTGCGAGAGGACGTGGATGGTCGCGTCGCGCCACTCGACCAGCTTGCCATCCATCCAGATCTTGCCGTCGCGATCGGCCATCGACATGACGCTCTCCATTGCACCCGTCACCCGGGGCGCTGATTCTAGGGGGCGGGCCCGGCGGCGGCAGGGCCATCGGTCGGCGGCCGCTCGATCCGCCAGCTCGCGAGGGCGCCGTGGACGAAGTGGAGATGCACGGCGACGTCGCCGTCGTCGCGCCAGATCCAGTCGTCGTCCGGGCCCTCGCCCTTGACGCCCAGCGTCCCGGTGTCCTTGACGATCTTCAGCATCGTCAGCCCCGGGCGCAGGCCGGCATGGAACATGACGGCGCTCGGCACGTGCCCGACCGGCCGCTGCGCCGCGTCTTGCATGACGCGGACCGTGCGGTTGAACTGCATCAGCATCCAGAACACGACGACGCTCGCCGCGATCGCCAGGCCGCGCCAGCCGTAGGCGAGCCACGCGCTCGCGCCGATGGCCGCGACCAGCAGCCAGCCCAGGACCGGATTCATCGCGCCCATGCGTCAGAGCCCGCGCACGCGTTCGATGGCTTCCTCGATCCGCTCGACCGCATGGATGGTGAGACCCTCGAACCCCTTGGCCGCGGCGCCCTTCGGCGCGTTCGCCTTCGGCACGATCGCCACCGAGAAGCCGAGCTTGGCCGCCTCGCGCAGCCGTTCCTGGCCGCGCGGCGCCGGCCGCACCTCGCCCGCCAGCCCGACCTCGCCGAAGGCGATGAAGCCGCGCGGCAGCGGCTTGCCGCGCAGGCTCGACTGGATCGCCAGCATCACGGCCAGATCGGCCGCGGGCTCGCTGATGCGCACGCCGCCCACGGCGTTGACGAAGACGTCCTGGTCGACCGCAGAAATGCCGGCGTGGCGGTGCAGCACCGCCAGCATCATCGCCAGGCGATCGCGGTCGAGGCCGACCGAAAGCCTGCGCGGGCTGGCGCCGCCCGAGTCGACCAGCGCCTGCACCTCCACCAGCAGCGGCCGTGTGCCTTCCAGCGTCACCAGCACGCACGAGCCGGCGACCGGATCGCCGTGCGTCGAGAGAAAGATCGCGCTCGGATTGGCGACGCCCTTCAGCCCCTTCTCCGTCATCGCGAACACGCCGATCTCGTTGACCGCGCCGAACCGGTTCTTGATCGCCCGCACGAGCCGGAAGCTCGAGTGCGTGTCGCCCTCGAAATAGAGCACCGTGTCGACGATGTGCTCCATCACCCGCGGCCCCGCCAGCGCGCCGTCCTTGGTGACGTGGCCGACGAGGATGATGGTCGTGCCGCTGGCCTTGGCCAGCCGCGTCAGCTGCGCCGCGCACTCGCGCACCTGCGCCACCGAGCCGGGCGCCGACGTCAGCGCCTCGCTGTACACCGTCTGGATCGAATCGACCACGCACACCGTCGGCCGCTCCGCCTCGATCGTCGCCATGATCTTCTCGAGCTGGATCTCCGCCATCACCCGCACCGCGCTGCCGCCCAGCCCGAGCCGACGCGAGCGCAGCGCGACCTGCGCCCCGCTCTCCTCGCCCGTCACGTAGAGCACCTTCGCGACACGCGAGAGCGCGTCGAGCGCCTGCAGCAGCAACGTCGACTTGCCGATTCCCGGATCGCCGCCGATCAGCACCACGCCGCCGGCCACCAGCCCGCCGCCCAGGGCCCGATCGAGCTCGTCGATCCCGGTCGGCTGCCGCTCCGCATCCGACGCCTCGATCTCCGACAGCGTCGCCACCGATTCGGTCGGCGTCAGGCCGCGCGACGCGGTCGCGAAGCGCGGCTTCGTCGAGCCTTCCGCCACCGACTCGACCAGCGTGTTCCAGGCCCCGCAACTCGGGCACTTGCCCTGCCACCGCGGGCTCGTGCCGCCGCATTCGGTGCAGGTATAGAT
>CAZZVH010000441.1:0-3272 GCA_964657365.1 uncultured Burkholderiaceae bacterium | reverse complement strand
TCGCGGTCGCCGGCTGCGAGCCGGACGAGATGGGCATCGGCCCGGTCTTCGCGGTGCCGAAGGTGCTGAAACGCCTCGGCCTCACGGTGGCCGACATCGACCTGTGGGAGCTCAACGAAGCGTTCGCCGTGCAGGTGCTCTACTGCGCCGACACGCTCGGCATCCCGATGGACCGCCTCAACGTCAACGGCGGCGCCATCGCGGTCGGCCATCCGTACGGCGTCAGTGGCCAGCGCCTGACCGGCGCCGCCCTGATCGAAGGCAAGCGGCGCGGCGCGAAGAAGGTCGTCGTCACGATGTGCATCGGCGGCGGCATGGGCGCGGCCGGCGTGTTCGAGGTGCTCTGAGCCCAGGGCCGGGAGCTTGGCCGTGAGCTATCGCCGGACGATCGACTTCCTGCTCCACGACTGGCTCGACGTCGGCGCGCTGGCCTCGCGCAGGCGGTTCGCCGAGCACTCGCGCGAGACCTTCGACGCCGTGCTCGACACCAGCGAACGCATCGCCCGGGAGAAGTTCGCGCCGTTCAATCGCATCGCCGACACCGAGGAGCCCTGGTTCGACGGCGAGAAGGTGCATTTGCCGAAGGCCAGCCACGACGCGGCCCGCGCCTATGCCGAGTCGGGCTTGCTGGCCGCCGCGCAGGACTACGAAGTGGGTGGCATGCAGCTGCCGTGCGTCGTCGAGATGGCGGCCAACAGCTTCTTCTCGAAGGCCGGCATCGGCATCGGCGGCGGCGGCATGCTGACCAGCGGAAATGCCGGTCTTCTCATGGCGCATGGAACGCCGATGCAGCAGGACGTCTTCGCGAAGAACGAATTCGCCGGGCGTTTCTCGGGAACCATGTGCCTGTCCGAGCCGCAGGCCGGTTCCAGCCTCTCCGACATCGCGACGCGGGCGACGCCCGACGGCACGGCGTTCGAGGCCGATCCGCTCGGTCCGCGCTACCGCCTCGTCGGTCACAAGATGTGGATCTCCAACGGCGAGCACGAGCTGTCGGAGAACATTGTCCATCTCGTCCTCGCCAAGATTCCCGGCGTCGACAACAAGCTCGTGCCCGGAACGCGCGGCATTTCGCTCTTCATCGTGCCCAAGAAGCTCGTCGACGTGCAAGGGCAGCTGACCGGCCAGCGCAACGACGTCTCGCTGGCAGGCCTGAACCACAAGCTCGGCTACCGCGGCATTCCGAACACGCTGCTCAATTTCGGCGAAGGCAAGTATCCGGTCGGCGGCGACGCCGGCGAAGGCGCCCGGGCCGGCGCCATCGGCTATCTCGTCGGCAAGCCCGGCGACGGCCTGCGCTGCATGTTCCACATGATGAACGAGGCACGCATCGCCGTCGGCCTGGGCGCGACCATGCTCGGCTTCGCCGGCTACGAGGCGTCGCTCGAGTACGCGAAGACGCGGCCGCAGGGCCGGCCGGCCGGCCCCGGCGGCAAGGACGCGACCAAGCCGCAGGTGCCGATCATCGAGCACGCCGATGTCAAGCGCATGCTGCTGGCGCAGAAGAGCTATTGCGAAGGCGCGCTCGCCCTCGAGCTGTACTGCGCGCGTCTCGTCGACGAGCTGCACACCGGTGACGATGCGGCCCGGGCGCGCGCCCATCTGCTCCTGGACGTGCTGACGCCGATCGCCAAGAGCTGGCCGAGCGAGCACTGTCTCGAGTCCAACAGCCTGGCGATCCAGGTGCTCGGCGGCTACGGCTACACGCGCGACTTTCCGGTCGAGCAGTACTGGCGCGACAACCGGCTCAACATGATCCACGAGGGCACGCACGGCATCCAGGCGCTCGACCTGCTCGGGCGCAAGGTGGTGATGAACCAGGGCGCCGGTCTCGCGTTGCTCGGCAGCACCATGTCCGGGACGATCGGGCGGGCCCACGGCGTGGCGTCGTTGCGCGAGGACGCCGACGCTCTCGCCGCGGCGTTCGCGCGTCTCGAGACGGCCACAGCCGCGGCGTGGTCCACCGCCGTGCCCGAGGAGGCGCTGGCCAACGCGACGCCGTACCTGCAGGCGTTCGGCCACGTCGTCCTCGCCTGGATCTGGCTCGACGTCGCCGCCTGCGCCACGGCGCTGCCGGTCGATGCGGCGCAGCGTGGCCGGCTCGCCGCGTCGCGCTACTTCTTCCACTACGAGCTGCCGAGGATCACGGCCTGGCTCGGCGTGGTCGAAACCCGCGACGACACCTGCCGCACCATGCGCGTCGAGGAATTCTGACCATGTCGGCGGCGCGCATCCAATCGCTGACGTGGGTGCTCATCTACGGCGGCCTGTTCGGCATCTGTCTCGGCTTCGCGCTGCAGCGCGCCGGCGAGAGCTACGGCTGGGGCGTCGTCGGCGTCGGCGTTGCCGCGTTCGCGGCGGGCGCCTTCCTCGTCTGGGTTCGCTCCCGCATGCGCGAGCCGGGCGACCTCTGACCGGCCGCTCGACGACAACGATCACGGAGACTCGCACCCCATGGCAACACCACTTCGCACGCTGTTCGACCTGTCCGGCAAGACCGCGCTGGTCACCGGTGGCTCGCGCGGCCTCGGCCTGCAGATCGCCGAGGCGCTCGGCGAGGCGGGAGCCCGCGTGATGCTGACGTCGCGCAAGGCCGGAGATCTGGAGGAATCGGCGGCGCAGCTGAAGAGCATGGGCATCGACGCGCTGTGGATCGCCGCCGACGCCAGCCAGCCGAGCGAGATCGTGCGCGTATCCCAGGATGCGATCGGGCGCCTCGGGCATGTCGACATCCTCGTCAACAACGCCGGCGCGACATGGGGCGCAGCCGCCGAGGACCATCCGCTCGAGGCCTGGGACAAGGTGATGAACCTGAACGTGCGCTCGATCTTCCTGATGAGCCAGGCGATCGGCAAGCACAGCATGATCCCGCGGCGGCAGGGCAAGATCATCAACGTCGCCTCGATCGCGGGCCTGGCCGGCAACAGCGCCGACCTCGCCATGGTCGCCTACAACACGAGCAAGGCCGCGGTCGTCAACTTCACGCGCACGCTGGCCGGCGAATGGGGAAAGTACAACATCAACGTCAACGCGCTGGCGCCAGGCATGTTTCCGAGCAGGATGACCAAGGGCACGATCGACCGCATCGGCGCCGGCACGCTCGCCGCGCACGCCCCGCTGCTTCGCATCGGCGACGACGACGACCTGAAAGGCGCGACCCTGCTGTTCGCGTCGCAGGCCGGCAAGCACATCACCGGGCAGGTGCTGCCGATCGACGGCGGCGTCAGCGCCATCATCGCCGCCTGACAGATCGCGAGCAGGCGCCGACATGG
>CAZZVH010000440.1:0-3276 GCA_964657365.1 uncultured Burkholderiaceae bacterium | reverse complement strand
ATCGAGATCTACGACCGCACCGGCTTCGTCAACCAGGGCATCGAGGCGCGCAAGCTGTACGTCGCGAGCTACGGCCGCCAGAGCGAGTTCCGCCGCGTCAATCCCGATGGCTGGGAGAAGGCGCAGCCGCTGGTGAAGAAGCTGCTGTCGGAGCTGGCCACCAACTATCACGCGGTCGCCCAGAAGACCAAGAACACGGCCGACTATCAGGAAGCGGTGCGCTGGTACCGCGAGCTGCTCGCCTCGTTCCCGAACGACGCCGGCGCCGCGAAGAGCAATTTCCTGCTCGCCGAGCTGCTGTTCGACGACGGCCTGTTCGCCGAGTCGGCGGCGGAATACGAGAAGTCGGCATACGTCTACGCAAAGAACGACAAGAGCGCCGACGCCGGCTACGGCGCGCTGTTGAGCTATGCCCAGCTGCTGAAGAAGGCGCCGCCGGCGGAGCAGCCGGGGCTGCAGCGCGTGAGCATCGCCAGCGCGCTGCGCTTCTCGCAGAATTTCCCGGCCGACGTGCGCAACGGGCCGGTGTTGTCGGATGCCGCCGAGAAGCTCTACGCGCTGAAGGACCCGCAGGCAGCCGGCGTCGCGCAACGGGTGATCGATCTCAAGCCGCCGGCGGCACCGGCGCAACGCCGCGTCGCCTGGACCGTGCTCGCCTACTCCGCCTTCGACGCCAGCGCCTTCGAGATCGCCGAGAAGGCGTTCGGCGAGGCGATCAAGGTCACGCCCGACAAGGATCCGGGGCGCTCCGACCTGGTCGAGCGCCAGGCGGCCGCCATCTACAAGCAGGGCGAGCAGGCGCGCGCCTCGGGCAAGTCGCGCGAGGCGGCGGCGAACTTCGCGCGGGTCGGCTCGGTCGGCGCCAGCCCGACCGTGCGTGCCGCCGCCCAGTACGACGCCGCAGCGACGCTGATCTCGCTGAAGGACTGGGACGGCGCGATCCGCACCCTCGAAGATTTCCGCAAGAGCTTCCCGAACCATCCGCTGCAGCCCGAGGTCGGCAAGAAGCTCGCGGTGGCCTATCTCGAGAAGGGCAACTGGGCCGGCGCTGCCGGCGAGTTCGAGCGGCTGGCCGCCTCGAGCAAGGACCCGAAGGTCGCGCGAGACGCGCTGTGGCAGGCCGCCGAGTACAACGAGAAGGCCGGCGCGCGCGCCGCCGCGGCGAAGGACTACGAGCGATATCTCGTGCAGAACCCGCAACCGCTCGAGTCGGCGATCGAGGCGCGGTCGCGCTTGGCGAAGATCGCCAGGGAAGACGGCAACCTGACGCGCGAAGCGGCGCTCACCCGCGACATCTTCAACGCCGACCAGAACGGCGGCGCCGGCCGCACGCCGCGCACCCGCTACCTGGGCGCCACCGCGGCGCTGGCGATGGCCGAGCCGGTCGCCGAGTCGTACCGCCAGGTGACGCTGGTCGAGCCGCTGGCCCAGCACCTGAAGCTCAAGAAAGCCAAGATGGAGGAGACGCTGAAGGCCTACTCCGTCGCCGCCGACTACGGTGTCGCCGACGTGACGACCGCCGCCACCTACCGCATCGCCGTGGTCTACCGCGATTTCGGCAAGGCGTTGATGGCCTCGGAGCGGCCGAAGAAGCTCTCGAAGGCCGAGCTCGAGCAATACAACGTGCTGCTCGAGGAACAGGCCTTCCCGTTCGAGGAGAAGGCGACCGAGCTGCACGAGCTGAACGCGCATCGCGCCAGCGACGGCGTCTACGACAAGTGGGTCAAGAGCAGCTTCGACGCGCTGCGCGAGCTGCGCCCGGTGCGTTACGGCAAGAACGAAGTCAGCGAAGGAGTCGTCGATGCGGTCCGCTGAACTCGTGCGCGGCCTGCCTGCCATCGCCCTCGCCATCATGCTGGCCGGGTGCGGGACCGTCTCCGGATCGTTCGACGCGGTGCGCGATGCCGTCACGCCGTCGAAGTCCACGGCCACGACCGACACGGCCGTTCGCCCCGCCGGGCCGCCGCCCGAGGAACCGGTCGACCAGTCGACCCAACATGCCTTCGACGACGCGAGCCGCCTGCTGCGCAGCGGCCGCACCGACGAGGCCGAGAAGGCGTTCCGGGCCCTGGCCCTCGCCCATCCCGATCTCGGCGGCCCGCACGCCAACCTGGGCGTGATCTATCGCCAAGGCGGCAAGCTGACGGAATCCGTCACCGAGCTCGAGACCGCGGTGCGACTGAACCCGCGCCAGCCGATCTATTTCAACCAGCTCGGCGTCAGCTACCGGATGCAGGGCCAATTCGCCAAGGCGCGCGACGCCTACCAGCGGGCGATCGCCCTGAACGCGAGCTACGCATCGGCGACATTGAACCTCGGCATCCTCTACGACCTCTATCTCGGTGATACGGCACACGCCCTCGAGATGTATGGCCGATACCTTGCTTTGTCGCCAGGGGGCGATCCGACGGTAACCAAATGGGTGGCGGATCTCAAGAACCGCAAACCCGGGCCGATCACCGATGGCCGAAAGGAAAAGGCATGACCCGCACGCGACATGTTCCGCTCGTTCTGGCGTTGGCCGCCGGCCTCGCCGCTGCGCTCGCGCCTGCCCTGTCGACGGCGCAGACGCAGGCCCAGACGCGCGCCGCGAAAGCCGCCGCCGCGCCCGCCAGCGCCCCGACGCAGGACAACATCGACCTCGAAGGCAGCAAGATCATCGGCAACCGCGAACTGCCGAAAGTGCTCTACATCGTGCCCTGGAAGAAGCCCGGCCCCGGCGACCTCAGCGGCAAGCCGATGACCAGCGTGATGGACGAAGCGCTCTCGCCGCTCGACCGCGACGTCTTTCGCCGGCAAGTGAACTACGACACGCAAACCACCGCGAAAGCGGCGGCGGCGCCAGCGCCCGCGGCGGCCGCCAAGTAACCAAGTCTCACCACCTCTTCGTCAGCTTTTCCAGATCATCGATCGAACCCCCGGAGTCAGCGTCATGGATCCCATCAGCACCATCGTCAAGTTCATCCAGGACTGCGGCCTGTTCATCTACCCGAGCGCGCTCATCATGGCGCTCGGCGTCACGATCGCGGTCGAGCGCTTCATCTTCCTGACGCGCGCCCGCAGCGAGAACCGCAAGATCTGGTCGCAGGTCCTGCCGATGCTGCAGAAGGGCCAGTTCCGGGACGTCCAGGCGGTGACCGCCAGCTCCGACGCCGCCGTCGGCAAGATCGTCAACTACGGCCTCTCGCGCATGCAGAGCCCCGGCCGCCGCGAAGACTTCGACGCGGCGATGGAGGAAGGCATGATGGAGATCGTGCCGCGCCTCGAGAAGCGCAC
>CAZZVH010000439.1:0-3281 GCA_964657365.1 uncultured Burkholderiaceae bacterium | reverse complement strand
CAGGCCGCGGTCAGCCACATCGCCGTGTCGAAGGCACTGCTCATCAACGGCATGTTCGCGCCGAAGCTGCCGTTCGCTGCCGTCTTGGCAGCCGCCTTGACGGGCTTGTCGAGGCTGTTCTTGTCGTTGACGCCGGGGGCCACATCCGTCGCCCGCTCCCATGACCCTATTTCCTGGGAGCGGGCTACTGAAAAGAATAGAAGCACCGGAACGGTACTTTGCGCTCCGCCCAGAAGTCGGCGGCGTCGCGGAACACGTCGAGCAACTGCTCGCGCGCCTCGCGGTCGAACCGCGGGTTGTCCGGAAGCTGCTCGAGAACGACGACGAAGCCCGGCTGCGCGCCGGCCTTCTGCACGAGATCGGTCATGCAGTCGTACAGCGCATCGAGGTTCTTGCCGAAATGCGTCGGGAAGAGGAAGGCGTCGGCGATGCCCTCCAGCACTTCCTGCTTCGACTGCGCCATCGTCAGGTTGGCGTAGAGAAAATGCTGGTCGGCCTGGCGCGCCGCCTGCATGAGATCGTCGACCCGGTAGGCGCGGATCGACTGCACGATGTTTGGACGGACTGTCTGCAAGAGCATGTCGCGTTCCTCCTGTTCAAAAAAAACTGGTGCTGCGCTCATGGCGTGATCCGGTTGAAACTGGCGTAGTGGTCGCCGGTGTAGAAGCAAGCCGCCGGCGACGTCGGCACCAGGCCGCCGCAGATGATCCGGCGCGCGCCGCGGTTGCGCGCTCCGGGCGTCGCGACCGTGTACTCGTGGTAGTAGCCGCGCCGCTCGCCGGGCAGGATCTTTTCTCGGTTGCCGAACACGGAACCGTCCTTCTCATCGCTGAAAGGGCCGCCAGCGAAGATGGCGCGGTAGACCGCCTTCGCCTGTTCCGGGAGACGTTCCAGCGGGACGGTGCCGACTGCGGGCGCCGCTTCCCGAGCCTGCGCGGGAGCGATCGCCAGAAGCCCTGCGACGCCGATCCCCGCTCCCCATCGGAGCAGTCGCCGCCACGGCTGCAGCCGACCCATCGAAACCACGGAAATCCCTGGACGTTGAAGGCTCCGATGTTACCGAAGCGGGGCGCAAAGCTCAACCCTTTGCCACATATTGGGGCATGAACCAGAGGGATTAAGTTGGCGCCCACACCTGTGGGAACGAGCTATCTGGTTGGATTTGAGACCTGGCTTCTGTTTTAAATCGACGGAACGCCTTGAGCCTCACCGCGCCGCGTTCGCGTCTGCCACCGTCAGCGCCGTCATGTTGACGATGCGGCGCACCGTCGCCGACGGCGTCATGATGTGGACCGGCTGGGCCGCACCGAGAAGGACCGGCCCGATCGCGATGCCGCCGCCGGCGGCCGTCTTGAGCAGGTTGTAGCTGATGTTGGCGGCATCGATGTTCGGCAGCACCAGCAGGTTGGCTTCCCCGGTCAGCGGGCTGGTGGGCATCAGCTCGTGGCGATACGGGCCGTCGAGCGCCGTGTCGCCGTGCATCTCGCCGTCGACCTCGAGCCACGCCGCGCGTGCCTGCAGCAACGCGAGCGCCTCGCGCATCTTCAGCGCCGAAGGCTGGTTGCTCGAGCCGTAGTTGCTGTGCGAGAGCAGGGCGGCTTTCGGCCGCATCCCGAACCGCATCATTTCCTCGGCCGCCATCACCGTGATCTCGGCCAGCTGCTCGGCGGTCGGGTCGTAGTTGACGTGGGTGTCGACCAGCATCACCTGGCGCCCGGGCAGGATCAGCCCGTTCATGCAGGCGTAGGTCTTGGCGCCTTCGCGCAGGCCGATCACCTGGTCGATGTAGTGCAGGTGGATGGCGGTCGAGCCCCAGGTGCCGCAGAGCATGCCGTCGACTTCGCCGGTCTTCAGGAGCATCGCGCCGATCAGCGTCAGGCGCCTGCGCATCTCGATCTTGGCCAGCTGCGCGGTGACGCCCTTGCGGGCCGTCATGGCGTGGTAGGTCTGCCAGTAGTTGCGGTAGCGGTGATCGTCTTCGGTGTTGACGAGGTCGTAGTCGCGCCCTTCGACGAGCCGCAGCCCGAACTTGGCGATCCGCTGCGCGATCACGGCCGGCCGGCCGATCAGGGTCGGCCGGGCCAGGTTCTCGTCGACGACCACCTGGACCGCCCGGAGCACCCGCTCCTCCTCGCCCTCGGCGAAGGCGACGCGCTTCTTGGCCGCGACCTTGGCGAGGCTGAAGATCGGCCGCATCGTCGTGCCCGACGCGTAGACGAAGGTCTGCAGCTTGTCGACGTAGGCGTCCATGTCGGCCACCGGCCGTGCCGCCACGCCCGACTCCGCCGCCGCCCGCGCCACGGCCGGCGCGATGCGCATCATCAGACGCGGATCGAACGGTTTCGGAATCAGGTACTCACGGCCGAAGCTGAGCGTCGCACCGGCATAGGCCGCCGTGACGACCTCGCTCTGCTCTGCCTGGGCCAGCTCGGCGATCGCGTGCACCGCGGCGATCTCCATCTCGACGGTGATCGTGGTCGCGCCCGAGTCGAGCGCACCCCGGAAGATGTACGGGAAGCAGAGGACGTTGTTGATCTGGTTCGGGTAGTCGGTGCGGCCGGTCGCGACGATCGCGTCGTTGCGGACCGCATGCACCTCTTCCGGCAGGATCTCCGGCGTCGGGTTGGCGAGCGCGAAGACGACCGGATTGGCGCGCATCGTCGCCACCATGTCCGGCTTGAGCACGCCCGCCGCCGACAGGCCGAGGAAGATGTCGGCGCCCTTCATCACGTCGGCCAGGGTGCGCAGGTCGGTCTTCTGCGCGTAGACGATCTTGTCTTCGTCCATCAGCTCGGTGCGACCTTCGTAGACGACGCCGGCCAGATCGGTGACCCAGATGTTCTCGCGCGGCACGCCGAGCTTGACCAGCAGGCCAAGGCAGGCGAGGGCCGCGGCACCGGCGCCCGAGGTGACGAGCTTGACCTCGTCGATCTTCTTGCCGCTCACCTTCAGCGCATTCAGCACGCCGGCGCCGACGACGATGGCGGTGCCGTGCTGGTCGTCGTGGAAGACGGGGATGTTCATCCGCGAGCGCAGGGCGCGCTCGACGTAGAAGCAATCGGGCGCCTTGATGTCTTCGAGGTTGATGCCGCCGAAGGTCGGCTCGAGCGCGGCGATCAGGTCGATCAGCTTGTCGAGGTTCTTCTCGTTGACCTCGATGTCGAAGACGTCGATGCCGGCGAATTTCTTGAACAGGACGCCCTTGCCTTCCATCACCGGCTTGGCCGCCAGCGGGCCGATGTCGCCCAGGCCGAGCACGGCGGTGCCGTTGGTGATGACGG
>CAZZVH010000438.1:0-3282 GCA_964657365.1 uncultured Burkholderiaceae bacterium | reverse complement strand
CATTCGCATGCCCATTCGCACGAGCACGAAGCGACTACTGCGCACTCCGATCACGGCCACGTTCCATGGCGCGTCATCCGCGCCTCGTTGATCGACTCGTCGCTACCGCCGCCGGTGCTCTCGAATGCACTGGCCATCTTCGAGCTTCTCGCCCATGCGGAAGCCACCGTGCACGGCGTCGCCGCCGACGAGATCGAATTCCACGAGGTCGGCGCCTGGGATTCGATCGCGGACATCGTCGGCGCCGCGTACCTGGTGGATGCCGTCGGGGCGGCGCGATGGACGGTGAGCGCGGTGCCGCTCGGCTTCGGCCGGGTGCGCACGGCGCATGGCCCGATGCCGGTTCCGGCGCCGGCGACGGCGCAGCTCCTCAAGGGCTTCGAGACGATCGACGACGGCATCGGCGGCGAACGCATCACGCCGACCGGTGCCGCGATCCTGGCCCATCTCTGCAGCGCAGACGGTGGCTCCACGAAGACGACCCAGGGTCGACGGGCCGGCAAGCTGGTACGCACCGGTGTCGGCTTCGGAACCCGCTGCCTTGCTGGCATCAGCAACTGCGTCCGCGCGCTCGTGTTCGAGGAGGCCGCGGTCGAGGCGGCCGGCGGCCACCGGCAGCTCGGAGTGATCGAGTTCGAGGTCGATGACCAGTCGGCCGAGGATCTGGCGATGGGCCTGGAACACCTGCGTGCGCATGACGCGATCTTCGACGTCGTGCAGGCGCCGGTGTTCGGCAAGAAGGGGCGCATGATGACCAGCATCCGCGCCCTCGTCTCCCTGGCCTCCCTCGATGCCGCGATCGAGGCCTGCTTTCGCGAGACGACGACGATCGGCCTGCGCCACCATGTGGTGAGCGGCGCCGCGCTGGTCCGGCGACAGCACGACGTGACGCTCGATGGCGCGACGATGCGCGTGAAGTCAGTGGCGCGCCCGGGCGGCGCCACCGGCAAGACCGAATCGGACGACGTCGCCGCCTTCCCCGGCCATGCTGTCCGGAGCGCCCTGCGCTCGCGCGCCGAAGGCCTGGCGCTGGCACCTTCGGACACGACCTCGACGCTGCCGACATGAGCACCATCACTCCGGGCTCCGCACGAGAACGGCTCGCTCGAACGCTGCTGTCGATCGGCCCGCTGGCCGTCGCCGTCAGCGGCGGTGTCGACAGCGTCACGTTGGCCGTGCTGGCCCATCGCCTGCTCCCCGGGGTGCTGATGCTGCACGCATCGTCTGCGGCGGTGCCGGCGGAAGCGAGCGCGCGGGTCGGCGACTGGGCGGCGCGCGAAGGCTGGCAGCTGCAGGTCATCGACGCCGGCGAGTTCGGCAACGAGCAGTACCGCGCCAACCCGGTGAATCGCTGCTTCCATTGCAAGACCCAGCTCTACGCCTCGATCGGCTCCCGGACGAGCCTGCAGATCGTCTCCGGCGCCAATGTGAGCGACCTGGGGGAATATCGGCCCGGGCTCGACGCCGCGCGTGAGCACGGCGTGCGACACCCGTACGTCGAGGCTGGCATCGACAAGCCCGGCGTGCGGCTGCTGGCCGCCGAGCTGGGCCTCGGCAGCATCGCCGAGCTGCCGGCCTCGCCGTGCCTGTCGAGCCGCGTCGAGACCGGCATCCGCATCGAGCCGAACATGCTGCGCTTCGTGCACGCGGTCGAGAAACTCGTGACCGGCGAGCTGGCACCGAAGACGGTGCGCTGCCGCGTGCGCGCAGACGGCATCGTAGTCGAGCTCGACGACGAACGCCTGGCCGGCCTCGACGATGGGGCAGCCGAACGCCTGCGCCAGCGCATCGCCGGCCACGCCCTGGCGCCACGCGGTGTCGCCGTGCGCTTCGAGCCCTATCGCAACGGCAGCGCCTTCCTCCATGGCTGACGACCGCAACACTCCCGCGCACGACGAAGTGAAGCTCGACTTCGCACGGGCCGACCGCATCGGCCTCGAGGAGGTCGTGTACGCCGCGGGCAAGTCGATCGAGCAGCTGAAAGTGATCCTGCACGCGGCACTCGAGCGCGGCAGCCGGTTGTTCGTGACGCGGCTGTCGACGGCTCAGTTCGACGCGCTGCCCGCCCCGTTGCGTGGCGCGCTCGACTACTGCGCGGTCTCGTCGACGGCGCGCCTCGGCGAAGCGCTGCTGCCCGGCCGCCCGCCGCGCATCGCCATCCTGGCCGCCGGCAGCTCCGATGTGCCCGCGGCACGCGAAGCCGAACGGACGCTCGCCTACCAGGGCGAGGCGAGCGGCTGGTTCGCGGACATCGGCGTGGCCGGTCTCTGGCGCCTGACGAGCCGTCTCGAGGAGATCGCCGCGTATCCGGTGCTGATCGTCGCGGCCGGCATGGACGCCGCCTTGCCCACCGTCGTCGGCGGCCTCGTCGGCAGCGTCATCGTCGGTTTGCCCACGTCTGTCGGATACGGTGTCGCCACCGGCGGGCGGGTCGCTCTCGGCGCGATGCTCTCCAGTTGCGCCCCCGGCATCGCCGTGGTCAACATCGACAACGGCTACGGTGCGGCGTGCGCTGCCATTCGCGTCGTGCGCGCCATCGAACGCGCCTTGTCTCCGGGCGGCGAATCGTCGTCCGGCATCGAATCACCCAGAAGGAGTTCACCGTGCAACGCCGTACCTTTCTCCAATCCAGCGCTGGCGCAGGCCTCGTCGCCGCTCCCGCGCTAGCCACCGTCACCCAGGTCGCCATGTCCGCACCCACCCTGTCCACCGCGCCCGAGGGCTCGGGCAGCGCACTCGATCCGCATGACCTGCCGAAGCTCACCGATCCTGGCGAGCGCAAGGGCGACATGCTCTACCGGATGCTCGGCAGCACCGGCGAGAAGGTCTCCGCGATCGGTCTCGGCGGCTCGCACATCGGCAAGGCGCCGGTCGACGAAGCGCTCGCCATCCGACTGATCCAGGCGGCGCTCGATCGCGGCATGAACTTCCTGGACAACAGCTGGGACTACAACAACGGGCAGAGCGAGATGCGCATGGGCACCGCGCTGGCGCAGGGCGGCTACCGCAACAAGGCCTTCCTGATGACGAAGATCGACGGTCGCACGAAAGAGGTCGCGAAGTCGCAGCTCGAACAATCGCTGGAGCGTCTCAAGACCGATCGCATCGATCTCGTGCAGCACCACGAGATCCTGCGCTTCGACGATCCGAACCGGATCTTCGAACAGGGCGGCGCCATGGAAGCGCTGGTCGAGGCGAAGCAGGCCGGCAAGATCCGCTACATCGGTTTCACCGGCCACAAGGATCCGCGCATCCACCTCTACATGCTGTCGGTGGCTGCCG
>CAZZVH010000437.1:0-3286 GCA_964657365.1 uncultured Burkholderiaceae bacterium | reverse complement strand
TCTTCGGCGCCCGCACCAGCTGCATCGCGGCGTTGTCGACGTACATGTGGTCGAGCGCGACGTCGGGGTACTGCGCATGCACTTCGGTGACGACATCCTTCCAGAACTGGAAGGTCTCGAGCACGTTGGCCTTGTCGACGCTCGTCAACCGCTTGCTGCGCTTCTGCGCCGCCTTGAATGCCACGTGGGCGATGCGCTCGATCTCCGGGCGCGAATAGCGCATGGTGTCGAACGCCTCCTCGGCGCCGGCGAACGGGCCGTCGGGTGCGCTGCGCCGGCCGCGCGGCTGGCCGAAGTAGATGTCGCCGGTGAGCTCGCGGATGATGAGGATGTCGAGGCCGCCGATGAGTTCGGGCTTGAGGCTCGACGCACCGGTGAGCTCGGGATAGCAGATCGCCGGGCGGAAATTGGCGAACAGACCGAGCGCCTTGCGCAGGCCGAGGATCGCCTGCTCGGGCCGCAGCCGGCGCTCGAGCGTGTCGTACTTCCAGTCGCCGACGGCGCCGAAAAGAATGGCATCCGACGCCTTGGCCAGCGCGAGCGTCGCATCGGGTAGCGGATGGCCGTGCGCCTCGTAGGCGGCGCCGCCCACCAGCGCGTGCTCTGTCTCGAGGCGCAGATCGAGCACGGCGAGCACGCGCTCCGCCTGCGCAACGATCTCCTTGCCGATGCCGTCGCCCGGCAGGATCGCGATCTTCATCGGATCGTCGCCGCCAGCCAGGGCTGCCTGAGCAGGCGCTCCGCCTCGAAGGTCTTGATCGTCTCGGCATGGCGCAGGGTCAGCGCGATGTCGTCGAAGCCGCCGAGCAGGCAGAACTTGCGGAACGGCTCGACGTCGAAGCCGAGCTCGCTGCCGTCGGCCTTGCGCACGACCTGGCGCTCGAGATCGATCGTCAGCGCATAGCCGATGAAGGCGGCGACCTCGTCGAACAGGGCGGCGATCTGGAACTCGCTCAGGACGATCGGCAGCAGGCCGTTCTTGAAGCAGTTGTTGTAGAAGATGTCGGCGTAGCCGGGCGCGAGGATGGCGCGAAAGCCGTATTGCTGGAGCGCCCACGGCGCATGCTCGCGCGACGAGCCGCAGCCGAAGTTCTTGCGTGCCAGGAGAACCGAGGCGCCCTTGTAGCGCGGCTGGTTGAGCACGAAATCCGGGTTCGGCCGGCGCGACGACGGATCCTGGCCGGGCTCGCCATGGTCGAGATAGCGCCAGGCGTCGAACAGGTTCTGGCCGAAGCCCGACTTCCTGATCGACTTGAGGAATTGCTTCGGGATGATCGCGTCGGTGTCGACGTTCTCGCGGTCCATCGGCGCGACCAGGCCGGTGTGCACGGTGAAGGGAATCATGCGATGCGCCTGACGTCGACGAAGTGGCCTTCGATCGCCGCGGCTGCGGCCATCGCCGGGCTGACGAGATGGGTGCGGCCGCCGTCGCCCTGGCGGCCCTCGAAGTTGCGGTTGCTGGTCGAGGCGCAGCGCTCGCCGGGCTCGAGCCGGTCGGCGTTCATGGCCAGGCACATCGAGCAGCCGGGCTCGCGCCATTCGAAACCGGCCGACTTGAAGACCTTGTCGAGCCCTTCGCTTTCGGCCTGCGCCTTCACGAGGCCGGAACCGGGCACGACCATCGCCAGCCGCACGTTGGCGGCGACGCGCCTGCCGAGCCGCCGCACCACGGCCGCGGCTTCGCGCAGGTCTTCGATGCGCGAGTTGGTGCAGGAGCCGATGAAGACCTTGTCGATCCGGATGTCGTCGATGCGCTGGTTCGGCTCGAGCGCCATGTAGCGCAGCGCGCGTTCCATCGCATCGCGCTTGCCGGCATCCTTCTCGCGGTCGGGGTCGGGCACGCGGTCGTCGATGGAGGCGACCATCTCGGGCGAGGTGCCCCAGGTGACCTGCGGCACCAGCGTGCTCGCGTCGAGCTCGACGATGCGGTCGAAATGCGCGCCGGGATCCGACTGCAGCGTCTTCCAGTAGCGCACGGCCGTCTCCCATTCGAGGCCGGCGGGCGAATACGGCCGGTTCCGGACATAGGCGATCGTCGTGTCGTCGACCGCGACCAGGCCGGCGCGGGCACCGGCTTCGATCGCCATGTTGCAGACGGTCATCCGCCCTTCCATCGACAAGGCGCGGATCGCCGAGCCTGCGAACTCGATGGTGCTGCCGGTGCCGCCCGCCGTGCCGATCTTCCCGATCACCGCCAGGACGATGTCCTTCGCCGTGCAGCCGCGCGGCAGCCGTCCCTCGACGCGCACGAGCAGGTTCTTCGCCTTGCGCGCCAGCAGCGTCTGCGTCGCCAGCACGTGCTCGACTTCGCTGGTGCCGATGCCGTGCGCCAGCGCACCGAAGGCGCCATGGGTGGAGGTGTGCGAATCGCCGCAGACGACGGTCATGCCAGGAAGCGTCGCGCCCTGCTCGGGGCCGATGACGTGGACGATGCCCTGGCGCAGATCGTTCATCTTGAACTGCGTGACGCCGTGGCGATCGCAGTTCTGGTCGAGCGTGTCGACCTGCAGCTTCGAGATCGGATCGGCGATGCCGAGCGACCGGTCGGTCGTCGGCACGTTGTGGTCGCTGACGGCCAGGTTGGCCGAGACGCGCCAGACCGGCCTGCCCGCCAGCTCGAGGCCTTCGAAAGCCTGCGGGCTCGTCACCTCGTGGACGAGATGGCGATCGATGTAGAGCAACGCGGTGCCGTCGTCCTCCGTCCGGACGACATGCTCGTCCCAGAGCTTGTCGTAGAGCGTGCGCGGCATCGCGTGCTTCCCGGCCCGGTCAGCCCCGCTGTGCGATCGGCACGACCTGCCGTGCCGCGGCGCCCGTGAACAGCTGCCTCGGGCGGCCGATCTTGTATTCCGGGTCGGCGATCATCTCGTTGAGCTGGGCGATCCAGCCGACGGTGCGCGCCAGCGCGAACACGGCCGTGAACAGGCTCACCGGAATGCCGATCGCGCGCTGCACGATGCCCGAGTAGAAGTCGACGTTCGGATAGAGCTTGCGGGCGACGAAGTAGTCGTCTTCGAGGGCGATCTTCTCGAGCGCCATCGCCAGCTTGAAGATCGGATCGTCGTGCAGGCCGAGCGCGTCGAGCACCTCGTGGCAGGTCTCGCGCATCAGCTTGGCGCGCGGGTCGTAGTTCTTGTAGACGCGGTGGCCGAAGCCCATCAGCTTGATGCCGGAGTTCTTGTCCTTGACCTGCGCGATGAACTCGCCGATCTTCTCGACGCCGCCGCGACGCTGGATGTCTTCCAGCATGTTGAGCGCGGCCTCGTTGGCGCCGCCGTGGGCCGGG